>SKUV01000034.1 GCA_007129775.1 Paracoccaceae bacterium
CTGCCACCCCCACCAGCGCCTCGTCGCACCACATGAGCGACCGGCCCGCAGGCCAGCCTTCCAGCACGCGGCCGAGCGGCGCCAGATCAGCGATTTCCGGCACGAAAAGGCCCCCGCATTGCTCGGCCGCCTCCACCGCATGGGCCTCCAGCCGGTCGCGGCGGATGCGTTCGGCATTGGTGAATTCGGTCTGCACCGGCAGGATGCGGCGCACGCCCATCTCGGTGGCCTTTTCCACAATGAAATCGGTGCGCGCCTTCTTGATCGGCGCGAACAGGAGCCACAGATCGGGCGGCATCGTCTGGGCGCGCAGGGGCGCCACCGCCTCCAGTTCGCCGCCGCGCTTGCCGGCCTCGCGGACCTCGGCCCGCCACTCGCCATCGCGGCCGTTGAACACCGCCAGAGTGTCGCCGGGGCCGAGCCGCATCACGTTGAACAGGTAATGCGCCTGCGCGCGCGACAGCGCCACGCATTGCCCCGCCCCAAGCGGGTGGTCTAGATAAAGGCGCACCGACGACGACACCGACATGGACCGACCATATGGCCGAGCACGCCCGGATGCCAGAGCCGACACCAGAGCCGACACCAGAGCCCCCCGCCACCGTCGCCGATGCGGTGGCCGGCAACTGGGTGGACCGGCACGCGCCCGCCCCATGGCGGCCCTTTCTGCGGCTGTCGCGCGCCGACCGGCCCATCGGCACCTGGCTGTTGCTGCTGCCCTGCTGGTGGGGGGCGCTGCTGGCGGCCTCGGCCAGCCCGGGCAGCGCGGGGGGGCTGACGCTGTGGGTCATGGCGGGTTGCGCCCTGGGCGCGGTGCTGATGCGCGGCGCGGGCTGCACATGGAACGACATCACCGACCGCGATATCGACGGCCATGTGGAACGCACGCGCGCCCGCCCGCTGCCCTCGGGGCAGGTCGGCCTGCGGGGCGCGGTGCTGTGGATGGGGGCGCAGGCGCTGGTGGCCTTCGCCATCCTGCTGAGCTTCAACACTCCGGCCATCGCGCTGGGCATCGCATCGCTCGGGCTGGTGGCGATCTATCCTTTCGCCAAGCGTTTCACATGGTGGCCGCAGGTCTTTCTGGGGCTGGCGATCAACTGGGGCGCGTTGCTGGCATGGGCGGCGGCGGGGGGCGGGCTGTCGGCGGCGCCGGTGCTTCTGTATCTGGCGGGTATCGCGTGGACGCTCTTTTACGATACGATCTATGCGCTGCAGGACCGCGAGGATGACGCGCTGATCGGGGTGAAATCCACGGCACTTCTGTTCGGCGCCCGAACGCGGCAGTGGCTGCGCGGCTTTCTGGTGGCGGCGGTGGTGCTGATGTCAGCGGCGGTGGCCGTGGCGCTGAGCCCGGCGGCAAGCCTCTGGGCGATGCTGCTGGCGCTGGCCGGGGTCTGGGCCTTCGGCTGGCACATGGTCTGGCAACTGGCTCGCCTCGACACCGAGGATCCCGACACCTGCCTGCGGGTCTTTCGCAGCAACCGCGACGCGGGGCTGCTGCCTGCGCTGTTTCTTGCCGCATCACTTTTCGTTTGATTGAACCCCGCGAGGGGCGGGCGTAAGAGGTGCGAAAGGCCAACGACACGAAGGCACCGCCTCGCCCATGCGCAACAAACCCGCACTGATCGCCGCCGCCGTCCTCGTTGCCGCGGGGCTTGCCGCGTGGGGCGGCGCGACGGTCGCGGCCAATATCATCGAACGCACCACCCGCGAGGCCATCGCCGAGCGGTTGCAGGCCGAGGGGCTGGGCTGGGCCGAGGTGCGCACCGACGGGCTGCAGGTGATCCTGAGCGGAACGGCGGCGACCGAGGCGATGCGCTTTCGGGTGCTGTCGGTCGCCGGCAGCATCGCCGATCAGGCCCGCGTGATCGATCGGATGGACGTGGCCGACGCGCTGACCGTCGAGGCGCCGCGCTTTACCGTCGAGGTGCTGCGCAACGACGACGACATCTCCTTGATCGGGCTCGTGCCGATGTCCACGGGGCGGCAGGGGCTGCTGCAGGGGCTGGGCACGATCTCGCGCGAGCTGGAGGTGGCCGACATGCTCGACAGCGCCGAGTATCCGGTGCCGGACGGCTGGGCCCCGGCGCTCGATTTCGGCATCCGCGCGGTGCGGATGCTGCCGCAATCCAAGGTCACGGTCACCGCCGGGCAGGTCCGGATCGCCGCCATTGCGAACAACCGCGACGATCAGCGCCGGCTGGAGCGGGAGTTGCGCAGCATTGCCCCCGCCGGCATCGCGCTGTCGCTGGAGATCAGCGCGCCGCGCCCGGTGATCGCCCCCTTCATCCTGCGTTTCGCCATCGACGAGACCGGCGCGCGCTTCAACGCCTGTTCGGCCGACAGCGAGGAGGCGCGCGCGACCATTCTCGAAGCGGGCGTGGCCGTCGGCGCCTCGGCCCGGGCCGGCTGCACCATCGGGCTGGGCGTTCCCAGCCCCCACTGGGGCGAGGCCGCGGCGCAGGGCATCGCCGCACTGGCCGAGCTTGGCGCCGGCACGATCACCTTTTCCGATACGGATGTGGAAATCCTCGTGCCCCACGATGTGCCCGAAGACCGCCTGCTCGCGGTGCAGGAGGCGCTTGATGCGGCGATGGCCGACGCGTTTTCGCTCAGCGCGACGCGGCTGCCCGCCCCGGTGGTCGAGACCGGCGCGCCGCAGGCCGAGTTCGTCGCAACGCTCAGCGCCGAGGGCGATCTGGTGCTCAGCGGCGCGCTGAGCGATGCGCGGATGCTCGACACCGTCGAGAGCTTCGCCAAGGCCCGCTTCGGCGCGCAATCGGTGGAAAATACTGTCGGCGTCGTGGAAAGCCTGCCCGAAGGCTGGTCGCGCCGCGTCCTGACCGGGCTGGAGGCGCTGACGGAATTGCACAACGGCGCGCTGATCGTGCGCGAGGAGGAGCTGGAATTGCGCGGCACCAGCGGCAACCCCGATTCCTCGGACGTGGTCTCGCGCGTGCTTTCGGAACGGCTGGGGCGCGGGCAGGTCTTTCGCGTGGCCGTCGATTATGACGAGGAACTGGACCCGGTGGCTCAGGCACCCACCCCGGAACGCTGCGAGGCGCGCGTGGCCGATATCCTCGCCCAGCGCCAGATCACCTTTGCCCCCGGTCAGGCACGGATCGAGGGCGAGGCGGCGCAGGTGCTCGACGACATCGCCGAGGTGCTGCGCGAATGCGGTGAACTGCCGTTCGAGATCGGTGGCCATACCGACAGTCAGGGCCGGGCCGAGATGAACCTCGCGCTCAGCCAGCAGCGCGCCGCCGCAGTGCAGGAGGGGCTGGTGCAGCGTCGGGTGCTGGTGTCGCAGATGGAAGCCGTGGGCTACGGCCCCAACCGGCCGATCGCCGAAAACGACACCCCCGAGGGGCGCGAGGCCAACCGCAGGATCGAGTTTCGCCTGATCCGCCCCGCCGAAGAGGGGGTGGAAACCGACCCCCTTGGCCGGGCCCGCGATCCGGAGCTGGAAGCGACCCTTGAAATCAGGGTCGAAACCGCCGATAGCAGCACCGTCCGCCCCGAGGCACGCCCCGGCGACGACGACGACTGACCGCGCGGGAACCCGCCACACATGCGGCGACCGGCCAGAGGAGAGCGCCCGACATGAACCGCAGCGAATTCATCCTCGCAACCGCGCTGGTGCTGTTCATCGCCTTCGCCATGGGATGGTTCGCCTATTGGCTCATCCATCGCTTTACCCGGGTCATCCAGTCCGACATCGGAGAGCTTGACCGCATGGCCCAGCAACTCCACGAGGCCGAGGAATTGCGCGATCAGGCGATTGTCTACATGCAGCAGCGCGAGGCCGAACTGATCAACCAGATCACCCAGACCGAGGCCGAACTCAGCGCCGCCATGGACGGCCTGCGCGCGGCCCGCCACGAAGCGGAGGAGTTGCGCGACGCGCTCGACCGCGCGCGCAGCGCTTAGGCACGAGGCCCCGCGCAGCCGCCATTGCGCAGATTGCGTTCGAAGACAGATTGCGTTCGAAGACAGATTGCGTTCGAAGACCGGGCAAGGCCCGCCCCTGCCCCGTTGCAAGACACTGCAGCCGCCACCTTCTGCGCCCCCAGGCACGCCGGCCTCACCAGCGGTTCAGGGCGTTCTCGTCGCTGTCCTTGGCCGCCACCCATTCGGCGCCGTCGGGGCCGATTTCCTTTTTCCAGAACGGGGCGCGGGATTTGAGGTAATCCATCAGGAAATCGGCCGCCATAAAGGCGTCGGCCCGGTGCGGGGCGGCAGTGGCGACCATCATGATCGGCTCGGCCGGGCGCAGCGGCCCGAAGCGGTGGATGACCAGCGCATCCGACAGCGCCCAGCGCGCCGCAGCCTGATCCACGATCTCGCCGATGGCGCGTTCGGTCATGCCGGGGTAATGCTCGATCTCCATCCGCGACAGCCCGCCGCCGGGCAGATCGCGCACGATGCCGGTAAAGGTGACGACCGCGCCCGCCCCCGATTGCCGCGCAACGAAGGCGCCGGTTTCGGCGCCGGTGTCGAACGGTTCTGCCTGCACGCGCACCTGCATCGCGCCGCCCCTTTGCGCGCCTAGCCGCCCGTCATGGGCGGAAAGAAGGCAACCTCGCGCACCCCTTTCAGCGGCGCGTCGAAATCCGCCAGTTCCTGATCCAGCGCCACCCGCAGCGCCGCAGGGTCGGCGAAGGCTGCGGCATAGCGTTCTTCGCGCGCGCACAGCTCCGCCACCAGGTCGGCGACGGTTTCGGCCTCTGTCTGGACCCGTTCGCGCGGCAGGCCGATACGCTCGCGCACCCATGCGAAATAGAGAACATCCATCAGCGCCGCACCTCATCCTTCAGGAATGGCAGGGATTTCACGAAATACTCCCAGCCCGTGACCAGCGTCAGAACCGCCGCGATCCAGATCAGCACCAGCCCCGCCAGCATGGCATACCACGCCGCCATCGCCGCCGCCCAGACCGCATCGCCCTGCGCGAGGCTTTCCTCGAACTGGGCCGCGGACATCGCCTCCACATGGCTCTGGTGCAGGTATTCAAGCCCGGTGGCCAGAAACAGCACCCCGATGGCCACCATCTGGGCCGTCGTCTTCCACTTGGCAAGCTTCGTGACCTGCAGCACGCCCGACTTCTGCCCCAGAAACTCGCGCAGGCCCGACACGAAAACCTCGCGGAACAGGATCACCGTGGCGGGCAGGATCAGCCAGGGATTCATGCCGGAATAGCCGGTGATGACCAGAAGCGCGATCACCACCATCGCCTTGTCGGCGATCGGGTCGAGCATCGCGCCGATCCGGCTTTCCTGTTTCCAGAGCCGGGCGAGGTAGCCATCGAAATAATCGGTGATCGCCGCGCCCAGAAACAGCACCAGCGCCAGCCAGTCGGCCCACGGACGGTTGAAATAGAGAAACATGACCGCCACCCCGGGGGCTGCCAGCAGGCGCAGAGTCGTCAGGATGTTGGGGACGGTCCAGATCATGGGCGCAGCCATAGCGCGAAGCCCGGCCGGTGGGAAGGGCGGCCGGGCGCGGCAAGCTGGCATTCCGGTATGCGGTCGTTCACCTTTGCCTTATCCCGGGTTGAAGAAGCCATGGATCCGCTCGGCCATCGCCGCCGAGATGCCATCCACCGCGCGCAAATCGGCCAGCCCTGCCCGCGCCACTGCCTTGGCGCTGCCGAAATGGGCCAGAAGCGCGCGCTTGCGCGCCGCGCCGATCCCGGGAATTTCATCCAGCGGCGTGGCGCCCACGGCCTTTGCGCGCTTGGCCCGGTGTGCGCCGATGGCAAAGCGGTGCGCCTCGTCGCGCAGGCGCTGGACGAAATAGAGCACCGGATCGTTATGGCGCAGCGCGAAGGCGCGCGCCCCGGGGCGGTGGAATTCCTCCTTGCCGGCGTCGCGGTCGATGCCCTTGGCGACACCGATCATGGCGATGTCGTCGACCCCCAGATCGGCGAGGATACCGGCCACGGCCGACACCTGCCCCGCGCCGCCGTCGATCAGCAGAAGGTCCGGCCATGCCTCGCTCTCGCGATCCGGGTCTTCGCGCAGCAGGCGCTCGAACCGGCGGGTCAGCACCTCGCGCATCATGCCGAAATCGTCGCCCGGGGTCAGGCTGTCGCCGCGGATGTTGAACTTGCGGTACTGGCTTTTGACGAAGCCGTCCGGCCCGGCGACGATCATCGCGCCGACGGCATCGCTGCCCTGAATATGGCTGTTGTCGTAAACCTCGATCCGGCGCGGCGGGCTCTCCAGGCCGAAAGCCTCGGCCAGCCCGGCCAGCAGCCGGCCCTGCGCGGCGCTTTCCGCCAGCCTGCGGGCAAGGCTCTCGCGGGCGTTGCGGGCCGCGTTTTCCACCAGTTCCGCCTTCTCCCCGCGCAGGGGCACCGCCAGTTCGACCCGCCGGCCCGCCCGTTCCGACAAGAGCCCCGCGACCAGATCGGGATTGTCCACCGGATGGGACAGCAGAATCAGCCGGGGCGGCGGCTTGTCGTCGTAGAACTGGGTGAGGAAGGCCTCCAGAATCTCGGGGGCTTCGGCGCCGGCGCCGGTGCGGGGGTAGAAATCGCGGTTGCCCCAGCTTTGATTGGCGCGGATGAAGAACACCTGCACGCAGGCCTGCCCGCCCTCCTGATGCAGGGCGATCACATCGGCCTCGGCCACGCCGCGCGGGTTGACGCCCTGGCTTTGCTGCACGGCGGTCAGCGCGCGGATACGGTCGCGCAGGGCGGCGGCGCGCTCGAATTCCATCGCTTCCGATGCCGCCTGCATCTCGGCCGCGAGGCTGGCCTGAATCTTCGTGGACTTGCCCTGCAGAAAACGTTCGGCATCGGCCACGAGCGCGCCGTAATCCCCGGCGCTGATCAGCCCGACACAGGGGCCCGAGCAGCGCTTGATCTGATAGTTGAGGCAGGGCCGCGTGCGGCTTTCGAAGGTCGCGTCGGTGCAGTTGCGCAGCAAAAACACCCGCTGCAACTGCGTCAGCGTGCGATTGACCGCGCCCGCGCTGGCGAAGGGGCCGAAATAGCTGCCCTTGTCGCTGCGTTTGCCCCGGTGCTTGCGGATCTGGGGAAAGGGGTGATCCTTGGCCACGAGAATGTTGGGAAAGCTCTTGTCGTCGCGCAGAAGCACGTTGTAGCGCGGCTTGAGTTGCTTGATGAGGTTCTGTTCCAGAAGCAGCGCCTCGGTCTCGGTGCGGGTGGTCAGAAACATCATGCTCGCGGTTTCGCGGATCATCCGGGCGATGCGCGCCGAATGGCCCGAGGGGCGGGCGTAATTCGACACCCGCGCCCGCAGGTTGCGCGCCTTGCCCACGTAGAGCACCCGGCTTTCGGCATCGAGCATCCGGTAGACACCGGGCCCGCTGCCCAGCGTCGCAAGGCAGGACTGGATCACCGCATGGCCGTCACGCGGGGCGGCGTCGGACCCGGCCGCAGCCTTCGGGCGCGCTTCGTCCGGCCGGTCGGGAGCATCGTTCATCATCGGCCTCCGATTCCCTGCAAGGGCTGCAATGCCCCGGGCGCGGTTGCAAGGGAAAACCTGTCCACGCTTTCTGTGGATAAGTCTGGTGGAAAGTTTCGCCGAACTTGGATTCTTCCTTGTTTCCGGCCCGCTTCATTGAATTGCCCAAAAAATAGGCAAACAAATAAGTATCTGAAAAGACGAGTATTTATAATTGGCCCGCGGCAAATCTCTGAGATCATTGACAGATTCTTTACGGTTGCGTGACAACCCAACCCAAGGTGGACAAGTCGGGCGAGAAAACGCGCCTGTCGCGCGGGGCCGCCCTATTCCACACCCAGCACATCGGGCGTCTGCCATGCCAGATGCTGGCCGCCGTCGACGCAGATCAACTGGCCCGTGACCCCCGGCGCGTCGAGCAGATAGCCCAGCGCGGCGCAGATGTCATCGGGGCCGGCGCCGCGCTGCAGCACTGTGGCGGCGCGCTGGGCGGCGAAATGCGCCGCGCTCTGGCGCGCGCCCTGCAGCGTGGGCCCGGGCCCGATGGCATTCACCCGCACGTCGGGCGCCAGCCCCTGCGCCGCGGTCCGCGTCAGCGCCCAGAGGCCCATCTTGGCGATGGTGTAGCTGCTGAATTCCGGCGTGAGCTTGAGCACGCGCTGGTCGATCATGTTGACGATCAGCGCCTGCGCGCGGGGCTCGCCCCCCGCGTCGCGCAGGGCGCGCGGGGCCTGCGCCGCGAAGGCCTGGGTCAGCACGAAAGGCGCGCGCAGGTTCGATTCCAGATGCCGGTCCCAGCTTTGGCGGGTGGCGGTGGTGAAGTTGTCGTATTCGAAGATCGAGGCATTGTTGATCAGCACGCTCAGCGGCCCGCCCAGCGCCTGCGCGGCAGCGGGCACGAGGCCCTGCATCCCGTCCTCGTCGGTCAGATCCGCCTGCAGGATCTCGGCCCGCACGCCCAGCGCGCGCGCCTCTTGGGCCGCGCTGGCGGCCTCGGCCTGCGATCCGGCATAGTGGATCGCCACGTCCATACCGCGCCCGGCGAGGTAGAGCGCCATGGCCCGGCCCAGCCGCCGGGCCGCCCCCGTCACCAGCGCGCGCGGCCGCTCTTGCTGCGTTCCGGTCATGCCACCCCCGCTCCCCAGATCAGATATCCCATGTAGCCCGCATAAAGGGCACAAAGCACGAGCCCCCAGCCCCGTGTGATCGGGACCGAGCGCAAGATGAAATAGGCCAGCAGGAGCGAACTGCCCAGCATCACCCATAGATCAATTGAAAGCATCCCCGGCGGCACCGGCAGCGGACCCACCAGCCCGGCGACGCCGATGATCGCCAGCAGGTTGAACATGTTCGAACCGATCACATTGCCCAGCGCAACACCGGCCTCGCGCCTCAGCGCGGCGACCACCGTCGTCGCCAGTTCCGGCAACGAGGTGCCCAGCGCCACCAGCGTCAGCCCGATGATGGCCTCGTCCACGCCCAGCGTTCCGGCGATGCTGACGGCCCCGTCCACCAGAAGCTCGGCCCCGAGCGGCAGCCCGACGATCCCCAGCGCGGTGAAAAGGGCGATCTTGACCCACGGCATCTGCGGGTCCGCGCCCTCCAGATCGTCGGCGGCATCGGCGCGGCTCGTGGCGCGGTGGCGCCGCGCCTGGCGGAAGGAATCGCCCAGCATCAGCGCCAGCCCCGCCAGCAGCACCAGCGCGTGGGGCCAGCGGATCGGGCCGAGATACGCCAGCGCGATGAACAACACGCTTGCCGCCATCATCATCCCGTAGCTGCGCGCCAGTTCGCTCCGGCCCACCGGGACCGCGGCGATCAGCGCCGGCACCCCCAGCACCAGCAGGATATTGGCGATGTTCGAGCCCACCACATTGCCCAGCGCCAG
>SKUV01000408.1 GCA_007129775.1 Paracoccaceae bacterium
GGGCGCGGCCCGGCGGGGGCGGGGCGGGGAGGTGCCACCGCAAGAAGACAGGGGCCGGAGTTTCCCCCGGCCCCTGCCCTGTTTCGCTTTTAAGCCCCCGATCACACCGGATTGTCCATCCGAGCCGTCACCATGACGCTGCCCTGCGAGGCCGCGAGCCAGTTCAGCCGCACCTGATTGCTGTTGCTTCCCTGCAGAACCGTGGTGAAGGGCATGTCGCTGCGCCGTTGGCCGCCCGGGCCGGTGATCTCGCCCAGCGCCACGACGGAGGTGACGAAACGCGCCGCCCCGTCGAACGGCAGGAACGGGCCCACATTCACCGTCCATGCACCGGCGGCGGAGTTCTGGTCGTGCCGGATCGTGACCGGGTTGTGGATCACCTGCTGTACCCCGTTGAAGGCGTTGCCTTGCACCACCACGTTGCGGCACATCAGCGGGTTGAGCGTGGCATAGGTGGTATCGACCAGATCCACCCGCTCGATCTGCCCGTTGATGGTGCGGAACACATTGCCCGAGATGTTCAGCCCGTTGATGAACTGGCCCGGCCCGTAGGGCTTGACCACCAGCCAGCGGAACCACGGCGCCACCCCGTTCACCGTAAAGATATTGGCCGCGATCGTCAGCCCGCCGAAGGAAAAGCCCACGAAGGACGGGTCCGAGGTGTGCTCGTTCGTCCATTCGATGAAGCTGTTGTCGATATAGTTTCCGTTGATCGTGGTCTTGACGTTGGCATGGGTCAGCACCAGCCCCGCCTGCCGGATGCCCTGCGCCTCGTTGTCGCCCTGATAGAAATGGTTGTCCGACAGCAGATGTCCGGTGCCCGCCAGCACGCAGAACGTGCCGAACCGCACACCCCGGTTGGCATGGATGCGCGCGTCATTGGCGTTGACATTGATCGCGACGGTGGTGCGGTCCTGACTGCGCAGCGGCATCTCGTTGGAGATGAAGTTGCAATGCTCGATCACCAGCCCCTGACAGCCCCGCCCGATGGAGGAAAAACCCCGGTCGCGCGGACGGTTGAGCGAGAGCCCCGCGAACCAGTTGTTCACCCCCTCGGGCGGCAGCATCAGCCCGCTCGCCTCGCCCTTCAACAGCCATTCCATATCCGACATCTCGAACTTGCTGACCTGTGCGAAGCCCGAGAAATCGAAAAGATAGCGATAGCGGGTGAAGGTGTAGATCTGGGTGCCTTCGGCGTTGAAGAGCGGCTGGCTGAGCGTCAGGCTGCCCGCGCCCACGTTGCGCTCGGTCACATAGATCTCGCGCCCGACGCCGTTGCCCGTCACGCGCGAGCCCACGGGGATGTCGGCCACGTTCGAAACCCCCGACAGCGTGCGCGGCTGCGACGGCGTGTAGGTGCCGGCGCGGGTCTGGGTGAGCGTATCCCATGCCGGGCCTTCCTGCACGTCGATCAGCCCGTTGGTGATAAGCCGCCGTTGTTCGAACGTGTCCTGCCCGCCGGCCAGTGCCGCCAAGTCGATGGGCGCATCCACCCGCACCCGCCGCCCGCGCAGGTCGAGCACCACATGATCGGTAAAGTGAAACAGCGCCTGAATCGCCTTGCGCAGGCCCAGATCGGAACTGCCGAAGGCGGCCTCGTAGCTCGGGAAATCGAAACTGCGGGTCAGTTGCAGCCGGGTCTCGGGCGCCATGGTCAGCGTGCCCTCGAACCGCACCGGCGCGTTCAGGGTGATGTTGGCGCCGATGAAATAGCTGCCTGCGGGCACGAGAATCTGCCGCCCCTGTGCCGCGGCATCTGCGGCAAGGAAGGCCGCACGATCATCGGCCACCCCGTCGCCCACCGCGCCGTAGTCGCGCACGTCCACCCAATCCATCATGTCGCGGTGGAAGGCGCTGGTGATATCCTCGACCACAATGTCGTCGATGCGCACCACGCCGTTGTTGGGCCCGGTCAGATCGAGCCCCACATGGGCGAAGATCGCCGCCGTGCCCCATGGCATGTCGACGCCGCCGCGGCTGCCCGTGCCGATGATGGCGCTGACGGTCACGACCGCGCCGTAAGCGGTGAGTTCCACAGAGGGGCCGGTCTGCGGCACGCCCGAAAGGTTGCCGCCTGCGCCGCCGGCCCATGCCGCGATCCGGACCGAGGGCAGGTTGCCGCTCATCGCCTTCACCCGCGCGGTCACGCGCAGATAGCAGCCCGGCAGGATCGGGGTCTGGCCGAAATGGCGCAGCCGCTGCACGCCGTCGGTTTTCTGCAATTCGAGGCAGCCGCCGAAATCGGCATCCGCCGTCACCAGCGCTGCGTTGGGCGCGCCGTCATAGCTGGGCGATCCGGGCGTGCCGTCGCCGCTGGACCATTGATCGAGCCCCGCCGAAAAGGGTGGCGGCATCAGCGCCAGCCCGTCGGTAATCGCCTTGTTCATCTTGGGAAATCCCCGCCTCGTTGCACCTGAGTGCGCTTCGGCCGGACGGGCGGAAGGGGCGATTGGCGGGCGAAACGTGGCCTGCCGCTATCAGGGCGCCCCCGGGTCGCAACTCATCGCGAGGAACACCGCCGGGCCGGCTGCCACGACTGTGCCAGAGGTAGCAAGGCGATCTTAACCGTTTCTGAGACGGCCGCGCGCTGCCCCGGGGCGGCGCAGGCCCTGCAAACCATACAAAACGGGCGGATCAGGCGCCGGTGGTGGGCGCGCGCAGCACGGTGACACCGTTGATCTGCCAGCCGTCGGCAGCCGGGATCATCTGGTATTCCAGCAGATGCAGCGCACCTTCGCGGTCGGTGATCATGACCCGCTGAATGCGCCTGTCGCCGTCCCGCCGCAGGTCCAGATAGCGCACGGTACCGGGCCGCCAGACCATCGGATAGCCCTGCCGCACCATCCGGCCGAACCGTTCGGGCGTGCCGAACATCCCCTTGATGCCGGGCGAGGCATAGCTGAAGGCGGCGCCAAGATCATCGGCAAGAAAAGCGTCGATCTGGCGCTGTATCGTGCTCTCGATCTCGGGGTTGGGCGGGAGGTCGGTTTGGGCCTGCGCGCTTTGTTCAAACGCTGTCATGGGCAGGATCAGCACGGCAATGGCAAAGGCAAGCAAGGCGGAACGCATGGGGCACCTCCGGTTGAGCCATGCGGTAGGGTTCTAGTGCGGCCCGCCCGCCGGTCAAACCCGAGGCGCAAAGGCGCTCAGGCCGCAAGTTCCCCCGCCAGCGCGCTGCCGATCAGCGCCCGGGTCTCCTCGATTCCGTAAAGCGCGATGAACCCGCCGAAGCGCGGCCCCTGGCTCTGGCCCAGAAGCACCTCGTAAAGTGCCGTGAACCATGTGCGCAGGGGGTCGAACCCGTGCTCGCGACCCACGGCGAAGACCATGCTTTGCAGCGCCTCGGCATCCTGCCCGCCATCCCATTGCGCCAACCGCGCGGCCAGATCCTCCATCGCGGCCCGCTCGCGCGCATCCGGCAGGCGGAAGGTGCGCGCGGGCGCCACGAAATCGGCGAAATAGCGCAGCGCGAAGCCCGCAGCCTGATCCAGATCCGGGTGCGTCTCCGGGCTCGCCTCTGGGGCATAGCGGCGGATGAAGCCCCACAGCCCATCCTTGCCCGTCGCACCCGCGACCGAGGCGAGGTTCAGCAGCATTGCGAACGGCACCACCATGCGGCTTTCGGGCGGGGCGCCGTTGTGGATGTGCCAGACCGGATTGGCCAGCCGCTGCTCCGGCGTCTGGCCGGGGAAGGCGCGCAATTGCTGGTGGTATTCGTCCACCGCCTTGGGGATCACATCCCACCATAGCCGCTTGGCCGTCTTGGGCTTCTGATACATGAAATGGGACAGGCTTTCGCTGGAGGCATAGCTGAGCCATTCGTCGATCGTCAGGCCGTTGCCCTTGGATTTGCTGATCTTCTCGCCATTCTGGTCGAGGAACAACTCATAGGTGAAATGCTCGGGCGCCCGCCCGCCGAGGATCTCGCATATCCGGTCGTAGATCGGGGTGTTGGTGGAATGATCCTTGCCATACATCTCGAAATCCACATCGAGCGCGGCCCAGCGCGCGCCGAAATCGGGCTTCCATTGCAGTTTCACGCGGCCACCCGTCACCGGCAGGGTCCATTCGCGCCCGTCCTCGTCATCGAAGGTGATCTCGCCGCGCGCGGCATCCACATTCTTCAGCGGCAAATAGAGGACGCGCCCGGTTTCCGGGTGGATCGGCAGAAAGATCGAATAGGTCTGCTGCCGCTCTGCCCGCAGGCTGGCCAGCATCACCTCCATCAGCGCGTCATAGCGTTCGGCGGCGCGCAGCAGCACCTCGTCGAAGTGGCCAGCCCTGTAGAATTCGGTGGCGCTGATGAATTCGTATTCGAAGCCGAAAGTGTCCAGAAACCGGCGCAGCATGGCGTTGTTGTGGTGCCCGAAACTTTCGTGCGTGCCGAATGGGTCGGGCACATCGGTCAGCGGGCGCTGCAGATGTTCGCGCAGCATCTCGGGGTCGGGCAGGTTGTCGGGGATCTTGCGCATCCCGTCCATGTCATCGGAAAAGCAGATCAGCCGGGTGGGAATGTCG
Organism: Paracoccaceae bacterium; assembly: GCA_007129775.1. Taxonomy (GTDB): domain Bacteria; phylum Pseudomonadota; class Alphaproteobacteria; order Rhodobacterales; family Rhodobacteraceae; genus Rhodobaculum. The sequence goes on from SKUV01000408.1 coordinate 4,519, forward strand.
CTGATCGCCTCGAAGGCGCGGCGCACCATCGTGGTGCGCGCCACCTCGCCGAAGGTGCCGATATGGGGCAGGCCCGAAGGGCCATAGCCTGTTTCGAACAGCACATGGCCCTTGGCGGGCGGGGCCTTTTCATAGCGTTTGAGCAGGCGGCGCGCCTCCTCGAACGGCCAGGCCTTCGACTGCATCGCGGCATCGCGCAAGTCTTGCATGCTGTTCACTCACCCAAACGTCAGCGCGCCCGCGCGCGCAAGGCCCGCTTCCTATTGCCCAGCCAGCGCGGCGTCAATAATCTGCGCCGCAAAAGCCCCGAGGGACCAGATGACAAACACGCCTCCGCCCATGTCGCCACAGGATTGCCTTGTGGCCCTGATGATCGCCGTTTCGGCCTCCGACGAGCATATCCGGACGTCCGAACTGGTCACGATCCAGCAGATCGTGAACCACCTGCCGGTGTTTCGTGACTACGATGTCGACCGGATGCGGACCATTGCCGCAACCGTCTTCGAACTGTTTGAGGAGGAGGAGGGGCTCGACGCCCTCTTCGCGCTGATCCGCGAGGGCCTGCCCGGGCATCTGGCCGAAACCGCCTATGCCATGGCCTGCGACGTGGCCGCCGCCGATGGCAAGCTGGAACAATCGGAATTGCGGCTGTTGCAGGAAATCCGGCACGAGTTGAACATCGACCGGCTCGCCGGCGCAGCGATCGAACGCGGGGCGCGTGCGCGACACATGACGCTGTAGGGCCGGGGCGACGAAGCATCGCAATTGAAGCGAGGGCAGCGGCTGGCCGCTGCCCGGGCGGCTGAAGCGGCGGTTAACCGGGCGCGCATGGAATCAGGCCGGCGCGCGCCGTATCAGCCGGGATGGAGTGCCACCCAGCGTTCGATCAGCGCCTGTTGAAGGCTGCGTGCGCGCAGGGTCCATTCGCGCCCGCCGGGCGGGCGTTCGCGCGCGGCCCCGGTGATACCGGCCCGCACCTGCATGTCCGCAGACAGGATCACGAAGGCCAGCGGCACCCCGCCCCGCCCGTCGACATAGCCGCCAAGGCCGCTGACGAAATTGAGCGTGCCGGTCTTGGCCGCCACGCTGACCGGATGGTTCGGCAGGACGTTGCCGCGCGCATCGCGCATGGGGAAGTCGCGCAACAGCCCGCGCAGCCAGCCATCGGCCTGCGCCCCTGCAAAGAAACGCACGAAGGCCCCGGCGCTGAGGCGGGAGGTCCCGTTCAGACCGGAATGATCGTGCAGCACCGCGCGCTCCACCCCGTGGCGACTGGCCAGCCAGGCGGCCATGGCCGCGCCCGAATCCCCGAGGCTGCGCGGGGTCTGCCCGCGGGCAATGGTTGCCGCAAGGCCCACCATCTCGGCGGTGATATTGGTGGAAAACCGCAGCATCCCGCGCAGGATCGCTACAAGCGGGTCCGAGCGGCGCTCGGCAAGAACGCTGCCCGACAGCCGGCCACGCTCCACCCGGGCCGCCGGCAGGGTGATGCCGTGGCTGCGCGCGAGGCTGCGAAACACGTCGCCGGCATAGGCCTCGGGGTTGCGCACCGGCAACCAGCGGCTGCCGCCATTGCCCAGCGCGCCGGCGGCAACGGTCCAGTTGTCCACGCCGCCGCTGTCGCTGTAAGTGTAGACCGGCAGATCGCGCGCGGCGACGCGCATGGTGGCACTGCTCACATCGGGCTGGAACCGGCTGTCGCGGGCATCCATCGACACCCGATAGCCCGACCCGGCCCGCTGCCACTGGAAATGCACCCGGTTGAAATTGAGCGCGATGCCCGAGACGGCCGGGCTGTAGCCCACATGATCGGGCTGTTCCGGGTCGATCGTGCGGATCGACGGCAGCGCGCCGCCGTTGACGATGAATCGCCCCGTGATCTCGCGCAGGCCCCGCTCGCGCAGGGCCGCGGCGAGGGCGCCCAGATGGTCGGTCGTCAGGGTCGGATCGCCCCCGCCGGCAAGGATCAGATCGCCCTGCAGGCGGCCGTTCTGCACCGGCCCGGTGGCCAGCACACGGGTGACGAAGCGGTGATCGGAGCCGAGGCTTTCCAGCGCATAGGCGGCGGTGGCCGCCTTGATCACGCTGGCCGGGGGCAGCCGGTCCGACGCGCCGCGGCTTTCGAGCACCCGTCCATTGCGCGCATCGGCCACCACGAAGGCCACCTGCCCGCTCAGCCGCGATTCGGCCAGCAGCGCCTCGACACTGGGGGCCGCGTGCCCGGGCGCGGCAGTGACGGCGCGCGGCGGCCGTATCGGCGGAAGGGGCGAGCGTGCCGGCGGATTGGCCAGCGCCGGCGCCGATGCGCCGGCCAGCAATGCCCCGAGAACCCAGCGTCTGGAATAGGTTTTCACTGCGAAATCCGTCGTTTTTCGCACTTAAGCCCAGGCTCGGCGGCCGGGCAAGCCCCGGCGTGCCGCCACCGGGTCACGACTTTGCCGAAACCGGGGGCATGGCCCCGCCCGTTTCCTCGGGGCTGGGCACGTCGCTCCCCTGCCACAGGCCCCGCGCCCGTAGCCTGGTCGAAGAGGCATCACAGAGCGGCATCGCGATATAGGCCCACGCAGGCGGGCTTCGGCCGGCCAGCACTGGCGCATCCCGCCCGGGAAGCCGCGCCGCCGCGAAACGCTGCGCCGCTTTCGCCCGGCGCGCGCGCAGCCCCGACCCGGGCCGGGCGAACACGGCCACGGGAACCCGGCCCATGATCCCTTCCCAGTTCCGCCATTCGTGCAGGCTTGCCAGATTGTCGGCCCCCATCAGCCAGACGAACCGAACCCCGGGATATCGGGACTGCAAAAGTGCAAGGCTGCGTGCGGTATAGCGGCTGCCCAGCCGCGCCTCGACATCGGTAATCTCGACCCGCGGATGACGCATCAGCCGCCGCGCCGCCGCCAGCCGCGCCGCCATGGGCGCGGGGCCGGCCTGTTTGAGCGGATTGCCCGGGCTGACCAGCCACCAGACCCGATCGAGCCGCAGCCGCCGCAGCGCCTGCCGCGTCAGGAGCACATGCCCCTCATGCGCCGGATCGAACGACCCGCCAAGCAGCCCCACGCGCATCCCCGCCCGGGCGACGGGCCAGCCCTGACGCATCATCGCGGCCCCGCCCCGCCCGGGCGGTTCCCGCGCTGCCTGCCCCCATTGTTCAACATGGCCGCTCCGACTATACAGGCGCGCGATCCCGCTCACGCATCGAAGGACAAGCCCGATGGCCTCTTACCAATATGTCTACCATATGGACGGCGTCTCCAAGACCTATCCGGGCGGCAAGAAGTGCTTTGAAAACATCCGGCTGTCGTTCCTGCCCGGGGTAAAGATCGGGGTTGTCGGCGTCAATGGCGCGGGCAAGTCCACGCTTTTGCGCATCATGGCCGGGATCGACAAGGATTTCACCGGCGAGGCATGGGCCGCCAAGGGCGCCCGCGTGGGCTATCTGCCGCAGGAGCCGGAGCTTGACCCCGCCCTCGACGTGCGCGGCAACGTCATGCTGGGCGTCGCCGAAAAGCAGGCCAAGCTGGAGCGCTACAACGAACTGGCCATGAACTATTCCGACGAGACGGCGGACGAGATGGCCGCCCTGCAGGACCAGATCGACGCCGAGAACCTGTGGGACCTCGACAGCCAGATCGACGTCGCGATGGAGGCCCTGCGCTGCCCGCCCGATGACGCCGGCGTCGAAACGCTTTCGGGCGGCGAAAAGCGCCGCGTGGCGCTGTGCAAGCTCTTGCTGGAAGCGCCCGACATGCTGCTTCTGGACGAGCCCACCAACCACCTGGACGCGGAAACCGTGGCGTGGCTGCAGAAACACCTGATCGAGTACAAGGGCACGATCCTGATCGTCACCCATGACCGCTATTTCCTCGATGACATCACCGGCTGGATCCTGGAGTTGGACCGCGGCCGGGGCATCCCCTACGAGGGCAATTACTCCAGCTGGCTGGAGCAGAAGGCCAAGCGGCTGGCGCAGGAAGCGCGCGAGGACCGCTCGCGCCAGAAAACGCTGGAGCGCGAACTGGAATGGATCCGCGCCGGCGCCAAGGCCCGGCAGGCCAAGCAGAAGGCCCGGATCAACGCCTACGAGGAACTCGCCGGCCAGTCGGAGCGCGAAAAGGTCGGCCGCGCCCAGATCGTCATCCCCAACGGCCCGCGCCTCGGCTCCAAGGTCATCGAGATCGAGGGCCTGCGCAAGGGCTACGGCGACCGCCTGCTGATCGAGGATCTGTCCTTCGCGCTGCCGCCGGGCGGGATCGTCGGCGTGATCGGCCCCAACGGGGCGGGCAAGTCCACGCTCTTCCGGATGCTGACCGGGCAGGAGCAGCCGGACGAAGGCACCATCGAATTCGGCGACACGGTGAAACTGGCCTATGTCGACCAGTCGCGCGACGCGCTGGATGCGAACAAGACCGTGTGGGAGGAGATCAGCGACGGGCTGGACGTGATCCAGCTTGGCGACGCCGAGGTGAACAGCCGCGCCTATGTCGGCGCCTTCAACTTCAAGGGCGGCGACCAGCAGAAGAAGGTGGGGCTCTTGTCCGGGGGCGAGCGGAACCGGGTCCACATGGCGAAGCTCCTGCGCTCGGGCGGCAATGTGCTGCTGCTCGATGAGCCGACCAACGATCTGGACGTGGAAACCCTGCAGGCGCTGGAAGCGGCGCTGGAGGATTTCGCGGGCTGCGCCGTCATCATCTCGCACGACCGGTTTTTTCTTGACCGGCTGTGCACGCATATGCTGGCCTTCGAGGGCGAGGCGCATGTGGAATGGTTCGAGGGCAA
>SKUV01000108.1 GCA_007129775.1 Paracoccaceae bacterium
GCGCAGATCGGTGAGCCAGTAGAGGATGCCCAGCGCATGGCTGAGCTGGCCATAGGCATACCCGCCGCCCGCGTCGCGATCCTGCCACGTCGCCGCCTGCGGCTGCACCGGCGTCGCGCGCCAGCGCGCGACCGAGCCGTCGCCGGCAAAGACGCTGCGCGTGAAAGAAGCCATGTGGCACACCACATGTTCGACCGGCCCGATCCGCGCGATCATCTCGCGCGTCCGGTCCAGCCCGGGCTTGTAATGCCAGCCATGGGCCACAACCAGATGCCGGCCACGGGCGCGCGCCACCTCCACCAGATGCCACGCCTGCGCGGGATCGAGGCACATGGGCTTTTCCACCAGCACATGGCAGCCGTGGTCCAGAAACGCCAGCGCCTGTTCGTAATGCAGATGATGGGGCGAGGCGATCACCGCGATGTCGATCTCGCGCGAGAGGATCGCGCGCCAGTCGGGGCTGGCGAAGGCGAAACCGAAGGTCTTGCGGATCAGTTCCAGCTCTTGCGCGCCGCGACGGCAGACGCTGTCCAGCACCACCTCGGGCCGCGCCGCCAGCGCCGGGATATGGACGCGATAGGCGAAATGTCCCGCCCCGATGACCGCCGCCCTGACCTTGTCCATCGCCTTGCCCCCCTGCTGACCATCGCCCGCGCGCGCCACAGTGGCGGCGCCCGCCCTTCCCCGGCAACCTCAGGCGCTTTGCCGGACCACCAGTTCATAGCCCACATCCACCACCCGGCCCTCGGTGACGGTGCCGTTCAACCGGTCGAGCACGAGGCGCGCGGCGCTGGCGCCGATCTCGAACGACCGGATGCGGATCGTCGTCAGCGGCGTCGGCAGCAGCGATGACAGGGTCATGTCGCCGAAGCCCACGATCGCCAGATCCCGCGGCACCGAAATCCCGCGCGCGAGGCATTCCAGCATCGCACCCTGTGCCGGGATCTCGGCGTGAAAGAAGATCGCCTCGGGCGGCTGCGGCTCCGACATCAGCCGGTTCAGCACCACGCGGCCATCCTCCAGCGCGGTGGGCGTGGGCAACGAGATCACCTGCCAGTCATCCACCGGCAGGCCGGCCTCGCGCATCGTGTCAAGAAACCCCGCGTTGCGGTCGGCGGCCTGATCGTTGTTCTCCACCGCCCCGCCCACCAGCGCGATCCGGCGATAGCCGCGCCCGATCAGAAAGCGCGTCATTTCGGCAGCCGCGGCGCGGTTGTCATAGCCCACCGCACTGTCGATCCGCTCGTTGCGGATGTTCCATGTCTCGACCACCGGGCCGGCATAGCCGCGCAGCATGGCGGCGCAATCCTCGGTATGGGCGAAACCGGTGACGATGATGGCGTCGGCCTGCCGCCCGATGAAGGTGCGCACGGCCTCGGCCTCGGCGGCGACGTCGCGCATGGAGACCCCGAGCAGCATCTGCAGCCCGGCCTCGCGCAGCACGCTCGCACAACCCTGCGCCAGATCGGCGAAAAGCGAGCTTGTCAGCATCGGCACCACCAGCCCGACCATGCCCGACCGGCTGGACACCAGCGAACGCGCGGTCAGGTTCGGCACATAGCCGATTTCGCGGATGGCGCGGTGCACGCGCGCGCGCGTCTCGGGCTGGACCCGCTCGGGCTCGCGCAGGGCGCGCGACACGGTGATAAGCGACAGCCCGGAGGCGGCGGACACATCCTTCAAGGTCTTTGGTTTCGCCGCGACCGGCCGGCTTGTTTCGTCCTGCATCCCTTGTCCTGCATCCCTTGTCCTGCGTCCCTGTCCCCGTTGCGACGGACGGGGCGCGCGCCCCGCACCGAGGACGCGCCCTTGCCCGTCATCAGGCCGCCCCCCTTTGCCGGCCGCTGTTCAGGCCCCACCCCATTCGCGAAGCGTCGTTTTTCCATCAGCAAGCCCGCTTGCGCTACGAATGTCAATCCCGTGATGTTCGTATGTCTTTACGCTTGACGCTCGTATATCATCCCCCCTAGAGTTGTCGCCACAGGCGCCGGCGACCGGCGTCGAAGGGAGGAAACGCCAATGCTCATAAGACCCAATCGCCGCAAGTTCATTGCCGGCTCGGCCGCGCTGGCAGCCTCGGCCGCGCTGCCGATGCGGCCGGCACTGGCCGCATCCGGGCCGCTGTCGGTCTGGAAATTCGGCGGCACCCCGCGCGAGGTCGAGATGTGGCCGGTGCAGGATCAGGCCTTTCAGGCCCAGCACCCGAACATCCAGCTCGACTATACCTATTACTTCGGCCAGATCAGGCGCCAGCGTATCCTGGCCGGGTTCCAGACCCGGCGGCTGGCGGATGTGGTCATCGCCTTCGGGCAGGACATCCCCGAATTCGCCGGCTTCGAGATCATCCGCCCTCTGGACGATATCGCCGGCGACAAGATGGCCGGCTGGCGCGAGCGGATCGTGCCCGAGGTGATGGAATCGGGCATGCACGAGGGCCAGCTTTACGGCCTGCCCACCTATGTGGACATGGCCGCCTTCATCGCCGTGGACATGGATGCGCTCAACGAGGCCGGTTTCGACCGCCCGCCCGCCACATGGAGCGAGTTGCGTGAATACGCCGCCGCGCTCACCCGCCCCGACCGGCCGGGCATCGCATTCCCGGCGACCACGGCACCGGTCGATATCAACATCTTCGAGGGCATCGCCTATGCCAACGGCGCGCGCATCTTCGACGAGCCCAACAACCGCGTGACCCTGTCGGAACGTGGGATGATCGATGCGCTGCAGCTTTATGCCGATCTGATCGCCGATGGCTCCACCCCGTCGGGCTCGTCTATGACCGAGACGAACTTCCGCGATACCGCGCAGCTTTTCGCGCAGGGCCGGGTGGCGATGTGGGTCGGGCTGTCTTGGCTGAACACGCCATGGGGCGCGCCGGAGTCGCTGAACTGGACGGGTGCGCCCTTCCCGCGGCCCGACGAGGTGACGGGCGCACAGCCGCCTGTGGCCGCGCTGATGGACCCGACCGCGATCCTCATGGTCTCGGCCCGGACCCAGAACCCCGAGGCGGCCATCGCCTATCTCGATTTCTGGTCGCAGGAAGAGCAGCTTGGTCTGTGGGGCGGCACACCGGAATTCTCGCGTATCCCGGCCGGGCGCAACGCCTGGACCTCGCCCGAGCTGGCCGAAATCTGGCCGGAATGGGTGGAGGCCTACAACGCCGGCACGCTCTTTGCCGGGGCCGAGCCGATGCCGCGATTCATCGGGGTTTCGGCGGTGGAAACCGCGCTGGGCAATGCGATCCAGCAGGTCGTGCTCGGACGTCAGAGCGCCGAGGAGGCGCTGCAGGAGGCCAACGAGGCCGCACAGCAGCAGATCGACATCCTGCGCGGCTGACCCGCCGCGCCGCCGATCCCCGAAGACCGGGCGCGCCGCCATCGCGGCGCGCCTCTCCCCCTGATCGTGCGCTTGCCGGAAGGTTCTGCCGATGTCTCCCCGTTCGGACCGGACGCTTGCCTACTGGATGATCCTGCCGGTCGTGGCGGCCGTGCTGACCTTCATCGTGGGCCCCACCTATGACGTCTTCACCATGGGTTTCACCCGGTTCCGCATGGGCATGCCCCTGGAATTCGGCTCGCTGGCCAATTTTCGGGCGCTCTTTGCCGATCCGGTCTTCTGGACGGTGATGCGCAACACCGCGATCTGGATTCTCGGCGGCACGATCGGCTGCGTTCTGCTGGGACTGTTGATCGCCACCTATCTGGCGGTGGATTCGCGCCAGACGATGGTGCTGCGGGCGCTGATCCTGCTGCCGTGGATCCTGCCCGATGTGGTCACCGCCATGGCGTGGCGCTGGATGCTGCACGGACAGGTCGGCATCATCGGCCAGACCGCCACCAGCATCGGGCTGAGCGAGCGCCCGATCTCGTTTCTGGGCGATCCGGATCTGGTGATGTGGTCGCTGGTGGTGGTGGTGGTCTGGCGCAAGATGCCGCTGGTGGCGCTGATCCTGTGCGCGGCCATCCGCTCCGTCCCGCAAGAGCATCTGGAGGCCGCGCGGATCGACGGCGCGAATGCGTGGCAGCGCTTCCGCTTCGTCATCCTGCCGCATATCGCCTTTTCGCTGACCGCGGTGACGGTGATCTCGATGATCTGGATCACCGCCGAATTCGCCCTGCCGTGGATCATGACGGGCGGCGGGCCGGCCAATTCCAGCCATATCATGGCGACCTACATCTACCAGCAGAGCTTTCAGTTCTTCAACTGGGGCGTCGGCGCGGCGATGTCGGTGGTCAACCTCGTCGTGCTGGTGGCGATCGTGACGCTTTATCTCTACATCATGCGCCGGTCGTGGCGGTCGGAGGCCGACAGATGAGCCGCGGCAACCATCTGCTCTTCTGGACGATGATGAGCGTCATCGGCGCGGTCATCGCGATCTATGTGCTGTTCCCGATCTTCTGGCTGATGCTGGCGGGCTTCAAATCGGCCGACGAACTGGCCCGCCTGCCGGTCTCGTTCTGGCCCAGTGAGCCGACGCTGCAGGCCTATACCGACCTTTTCGCTCCCGGCACGCAATCGGCGCAGTTGCTGGACTGGCCGCGGCTGATCTCGAATTCGTTCATCGTAGCGGTGTCGTCCACGGTGATCGTGGTTTTCTTCGGGGCCATCGCGGGTTATGCCTTCAGCCGCCTCAGCTTTCCGGGGCGTGACCTGATCCTCGGCGGGCTGCTGGTCAGCCGGATGTTTCAGGGCGCGGCGCTGCTTCTGCCCACCTTCCGGCTGATGAACGCGCTGGGGCTGGAGGATTCGCTCCTGGGGCTGATCATCCTCTATTCCGCCTTCGGGCTGCCGTTCGCCACATGGATCATCGCAAGCGGGCTGCGCGAGATACCGGTGGAGCTGGAAGAGGCGGCGATGATCGACGGCGCGAGCCGGCTGCAATCCATGGTGATCGTGGTGCTGCCCCTGGCGACGCCCGCGCTCATTACCGCGGCGATGTGGCATTTCGTCGGCGCGTGGTCGGAATTCGCCTTCGCCTCGATCCTGATCGAATCGAGCCGCAACACCACCGTCACCATCGGGCTTGCGTCCTTCGTCGATTACTTCACGCTCGAATTCAACCGGGTGGGCGCCGCGGCCACGATCATCGCGCTGCCGGTGCTGGTGGTGTTCTTCTTCGGCCAGCGTTATTTCACCCGCGGATTGCTGCAGGGAGCGGTGAAGGGATGACGATCGCTGCGGTCAGTGCCATCGCCTTCGACGCGGGCTTTCAGCGGCAGGCGCTGCAGACCACACGCATCGCCTCGCCCATGAGCCGCTGGCCGCGCTTCGCCGAAGCACGCGCAAGCTGGATGTGGCCCACCCGCAAGGCGCTGGTGCGGGTGGTGGACAGCGACGGCTGCGAAGGCTGGTCATGCACCAATGGCGGCGAAATCACGGCGCTGATCGTCAACGAACAACTGGCGCGCATCGTCGGAGGGGCGGATGCGGACGACCCCGCCGCAATCTGGTCGCAGATGTTTCACGCGCTGCTGCCCGTCGATCGCTCGGGCATCGCCGGAATGGCGGTGGCGGCGGTGGATATCGCGCTGTGGGACCTGCGCGCGCGCCGGGATGGCGTCGCGCTGGTCGATCTGCTGGGCGGGGCGCGCGCCGACAGCATGGCCTGCTATGCCACCACCACCGCCCCCGAGGCGCAGGCCGGCACCCCGTGGTGGGGCCTGAAGGCCGCGATGCCATGGGGGCCGGAGGGCGGCGCCGAGGGGCTGGCGCAGAACCTCGCCCTGCTGCGCCGCTTCCGCGCCGCCGCCGGGCCGGACCGGCCGATCATGCTCGACGCCTTCATGGCTTGGGATGCCGATTACACCTTGCGCATCGCCGAGGCCGCCGCCGAGACCGGCCTTTACTGGATCGAGGATCCGCTGCCGCCGCAGGACATGGACGGGCTGCGCCGCCTGCGCGCCGAGGGCGGGGAGGATCTGCGGCTCGCGCTGGGGAATTTCTGTTTCAACCGGTGGGATTGCAAGGCGCTTCTGGACGAGGGGCTGGTCGATGTGCTGCAGCCGGATGTGGCCTGGGCCGGCGGCATCACCGAGGCGCTGGAAATCCTCGCGCTGGCCGAAGGGGCCGGCGTGCCGGTGGTGCTGCACAACACCTGCGAACAGCCATGGGCGCTGGCGCTGGCCGCGGCGCGCATCAATGACCCGCTGGTGGAATTCGTGGACCGCGGTGCGGGGTCGGAGCTTTACAGCCTGATGGGCCCGCCGCCGCCGTGCACGGGCGGGCGCATCCCCGCCCCCGTCGCGCCGGGCCTCAACCAGCCTCCCCCGGCGCTCGCCGCGCGCCTCAGCGACCGGCCGCAACCGGCCAAAGCCTGATCGGAGAATGCCATGGGCTCTGTCAGCCTGACCAACATCTGCAAGTCCTTCGGCGGCGTCGAGGTGCTGCACGACATATCGGTCACCGTGCAGGATGGCGAATTCGTCGTGCTGGTGGGCCCCTCGGGCTGCGGCAAATCCACCCTGCTGCGCTGCATCGCCGGGCTGGAAGAGGTCGGTTCGGGGGATATCCATATCGACGACAGGCGCGTGAACACCATCGCGCCAAAGCGGCGCGACATCGCCATGGTCTTTCAGAACTACGCGCTTTATCCGCATATGACGGTGGCGCAGAACATGGGCTTTTCGCTGCGCCTCGCACGCGTTGGCGCCGAGGAGATGCGCGCCAAGGTCGACGAGGCGGCGGCGATCCTCGGGCTGGAGGACTTGCTGGAACGCTACCCGCGCCAGTTGTCCGGCGGCCAGCGCCAGCGTGTGGCCATGGGCCGCGCCATCGTGCGCAACCCCAAGGTGTTTTTGTTCGACGAGCCTCTGTCCAATCTGGACGCCAAGCTCCGGGTGCAGATGCGAAGCGAAATCAAGCAGTTGCACCAGCGCCTTAAAGCAACCATCGTCTATGTCACCCATGACCAGATCGAGGCGATGACGATGGCCGACCGTATTGTGGTCATGCGGGGCGGCCGGGTGGAACAGATCGGCGCGCCGCTGGAGCTTTATGACAACCCGGCCAATGTCTTCGTGGCGGGCTTCATCGGATCGCCGGCGATGAACCTCTTTCCCGCGCTTCTGGCGGACGGGCAGGTGGTGATCGAGGGCGCCGGCACGCTGCCCGCCGCGCCCGATGCGCCGCCGGGCGAGCAGCCGGTGATCGTGGGCATGCGCCCCGAGGACATGACGATTTCCGACACCGGCATCCCCGCCGAGGTGGTCCTGGTGGAGCCGACGGGCGCCGAAACCCAGCTTCTGGCGCGTCTGGGCGGGCAGATCGTCGTGCTGACCATGCGCGACCGGATCGAGGCCACGCCGGGCCAGCGCATCAACATCACGCTCCCGCCGGCCAAGATCCACCTGTTCGACCCCGAGACCGAGGCGAGCCTGCGCACGCCGGTGGCGACAAATCGATCACGAGAGGTTGATCACGCCTGACGCCGCGCTAGCTCACCGGCTGCGCGTGGGATGCGCAAAGGGAGGTCCGGCGGACGGATGGTCGAACTCGACATGGATTTCGTGCGAAAGCAGTTTCCCGCTTTCGACGAACCCGGCCTGCGCGATCAGGCCCATTTCGAGAATGCCGGCGGCAGCTTTGTCTGCCGCTATGCGATCTGGCGTCTGCATCGTTTCTACCGCAGCCGCAAGCTACAACCCCATGGCGCGCATCAGAAATGCCTGGAAGCGTGCGGCGAGATGGACGAGGCCCGCGCGCGGCTGTCGCGTATTCTGGGTGTCGCGGCGGACGAGTTGCATTTTGGCCCCTCGACCAGCGCAAACAGCTATGTTCTGGCGCAGGCCTTCCGGGCGATCCTGCCGCGCGGCGCGGCCATCATCGTCACCAATCAGGATCACGAGGCCAATACCGGGCCGTGGCGGCGGCTGGCCGACAACGGCATCGAGATACGGGAATGGCGGATGGATCCGGACAGCGGGCATCTGAACCTCGACGATCTGGCGGCGCTGCTGGATGAAAAGGTGCGGCTGGTCTGCTTTCCCCATTGCTCGAACGTCGTGGGCGAGATCAACCCGGTCGCCCGCATCTGCGCCATGAGCCGCCGGGTCGGCGCAGCGACCTGCGTCGACGGCGTCGCTTATGCGCCCCATGGCCTGCCGGATGTGGCGGAGCTGGGCGCGGATATCTACCTTTTTTCGACCTACAAGACATGGGGCCCCCATCAGGGCGTGATGGTCGTGCGCCGGGCGCTGGCGGAGCAACTGCCAAATCAGGGCCATTTCTTCCACGAATCGGATCCGACCCGGCGCCTGACCCCGGCCGGCCCCGACCATGCGCAGGTCGCGGCCTGCGCCGGTGTGGCCGACTACATCGACGCGCTTTACAAGCGCCACCACGTGGGCGGGCGCGACGGGCGGGCCCGGGCGCGGGTGGTGCATGACATGATGCGACAGCGCGAGATCAGGCTGATGGGGCCGCTGATCGACTATCTGAAGGATCGCAACGACACGCGCCTGCTGGGCCCGGTGAAACCCGCAGAGCGGGCGCCCACGATCTCGGTCGTGCACCGGCAGCCCGGCACCGAACTCGCCCGCGCGCTGTCCACGCACGGCATCATCGCGGGCGGCGGCACCTTCTATGCCGACCGGGCGCTCGAGGGTATGGGGATCGCGCCCGAACGCGGGGTGCTGCGCCTGAGCTTCCTGCATTACACCACCGAGGACGAGGTTGACCGTCTGATCGAGGCGCTAGATAGCGTGCTTTAGGAGGGCCCCGGCAGGCGCCGGGCCGTGCAGGGGCAGCCGAACGTGAGTCCATCCACCGCAGACGATCCGGCCACCACAGGCGATCCGGCTCTGGTCTGGCTGCGTCGTGATCTGCGGCTGGCCGACAACCCCGCGCTGCACGCCGCATCCCGCACCGGTCGGCCGGTGATCTGCGTCGTGATCCGGGACGCGGCGATCGACCGCCTCGGCGCCGCGCCGAAATGGCGGCTGGGCCTGTCGCTCGCGGCCTTGGCCGAGCGCCTGGAAGACCGCGGCGCCCGGCTGATCCTGCGCAGCGGCGACGCGCAGGACGCCTTGACGCGGCTGATCGACGAAACCGGCGCGACGGCGGTCTACTGGAACCGGCTTTACGACGCCCCGGAGCGCGCGCGCGACGCCGCGATCAAGTCCGCGCTGCGCGACCGGGGGCTGGAGGCGCGCAGCTTCAACGGCACGCTCCTGTTCGAGCCGTGGGAGGTGGAAACCGGCCAGGGCGGCTTCTACCGGGTCTATACGCCCTTCTGGCGCGCGGTCCGGGGCCGCGACGTGCCCGCCCCCCTGCCCGCCCC
>SKUV01000263.1 GCA_007129775.1 Paracoccaceae bacterium
CCCGCCACCGGCGCCCGCGCCCGCAGCAGCCGGCGCCCCTGCGCCGGCCGGCACCAGCCAAGCCCCGGCTGACCCCGCCCATCCCGCCCCCCCGGAGTCCCCGGAAATGACCAGCACACACCCCGAACCGCCCGATCTGGCACAGATTGCCGCGCGGCTGCGCAGGCTCTCGCCCGAAGACGCCGCCGCGCATCGCGACGCGCTGGAGCGGCTGCGTCAGCGCCTCGTCGCGCTGCACGCCCGGCGCTCCGAGGCGCTGCTGGCCGGGTTCCGGTAGCGCCCGGCCGCAGCGGATCAGGAGGTGAATTCGCGCTTGCACCTGACAGCCAATCGGGTATCCATGCCCCCGGTGTCGGGCTGTGGCGCAGCCTGGTTAGCGCGTCCGTCTGGGGGACGGAAGGTCGTGAGTTCGAATCTCGCCAGCCCGACCATCCTGCACAAGCCCGCCTCGGCCCGACCGTCGCGGGCTTTGGCATTCCCGACAGACGGACCCCGCCCCGGATGACCGCAATCGCCCTCCCCGACCGCCCCGGCGTGCTGCCCGACCACGCGCTGCACGGGCTCATCGCTGGCGGCGCCATCCGCGCCGCGCCCCCCATCCTGCCCGATCAGGTGCAGCCCGCCAGCCTCGATTTGCGACTCGGCGCCGTGGCCTACCGCGTGCGCGCCTCGTTTCTGGCCGGCGCCGGCCGCAGCGTGGCCGAAAGGCTGGCCGAGTTCGAGATGCACCGGATGGATCTGACCGGCGGCGCGGTGCTGGAAAAGGGCTGCGTCTATGTGGTCCCGCTGGCCGAGGCGCTGGCGCTGCCGGCGGGCGTGCAGGCGGTGGCCAATGCCAAATCCTCCACCGGGCGGCTCGATCTGCTCACACGGGTGATCACCGACGGTGGAACCGAATTCGACCGTGTGGCGCCGGGCTATGCCGGCCCGCTCTATGCCGAGATTTGCCCGCGCTCCTTCTCGGTGCTGGTGCGGCCGGGCCAGCGGCTCAACCAGATCCGGTTTCGCGCTGGCCAGTCGGTGCTGGACGACACCGAACTGAGCGCGCTGCAGGATGCCGAGACGCTGGTCTCGGGCGGCCCCGCCGTGATCTCCGAAGGGCTCGGCTTTTCGGTGGACCTGCGCGGGACAGGCGCCGGCCCGGTCCTGGTGGGCTTTCGCGCCAAGCCCCATACCGGGGTGATCGATCTCGACCGGATCGGCCATTACGTCCCCTCCGATTACTGGGAGGATATCCGCACCGCCGAAGGTCGCATCATCCTCGACCCCGGCGCCTTTTATATCCTCGTCAGCCGCGAATCGGTCCACATCCCGCCCGGTTACGCCGCCGAGATGGCGCCCTTCCTCGCCATGGTCGGCGAATTCCGGGTCCATTACGCGGGCTTTTTCGATCCGGGCTTCGGCCATGCCGCCGCGGGCGGTCACGGCGCGCGCGGGGTGCTCGAGGTGCGCTGCCACGAGGCACCCTTCGTGCTCGAACACGGCCAGATCGTGGGGCGGCTGATCTACGAACGCATGGCCGCGCGGCCCGACCGGCTCTATGGCGCAGGGATCGCGTCGAATTATCAGGGCCAGGGGCTGAAGCTGTCCAAGCATTTCCGGATGGGCTGAGCGTATCCGCGGCTGCACCACGCAGCGAAAGGCCGCCGCTTGCTCCGACGGCCTTCGACCAGATGCAACGGCAAGGCGCTGCGTTGCGGCCTGCCGTAATCAATGCGCGTGCCATTCCGGCCGGTGCCTTCCCCCGAGAACAGAGCGACAATACCGACAGACCGCCCCGCTCAGGCCAGATGCGAAAGCGCCTCGTCCACTGTCTGCACATCGCCGAAGGTGCCCAGAAACGCGGCCAGCGCGGCGCGATGCTCCTCGTCGCTGCGCGTGGCATTGGCATCCGACAGCATGATGACGCGGAAATCCTCCATCATCGCATCGCGGGCCGAGGTGTCGCAGCAGACATTGGTCAGCGTGCCGGCGATGAGCACGGTGTCGATCCCACGCGCCCGCAGCAGCCCCGGCAGCGGCGAGGCACCGGGCAGGAAGGCCGAAAACCTGTCCTTGGCGGCGCGGATATCACCGGGCTCGGGCGCCAGCCCTTCGGCCAGCGCCGTGAGCGGGGCGCCTGCGCGCAGCCCGGCCCGCGCCGCATCGCCCCGCGCGCCGGGATTGGTCATCGCGAAATAGCTGTGCCATTCGCGCACCCCGCCCCGCAGTTCCGTCACTACCCAGGCCACCGTTCCGCCGCGCTCGCGCAATCCCGCGGCGCAACGGTTGATCGCGGGGATGATGCTGCGGGCGACGGGAATTTCCAGCGGGGCACCGGGCGCGGTAAAGAACGCCTGCATATCGATCACCACCAGCGCCGTGCGCATCGGCTCTAGCCGGTCGAAGGCATGGCGGCGGCCATGCTTGGCGATCATGCGGTCTGTAGCCCATGCGGGCAGGTCATCGGGATGCATCGGCGTGATCTCTGGTCTGGTGTTGGATCATGTTGGCACCCGGCGTCACACAAGCCAAGTCCTGCGGCAGTTTGCGCGGCATTCAACACCTTCGAGCCCGGATAGAAACTCGGCCCGGCCAACCGCGACCGCAGCCCCGCAGCGTCAGGCACGGCCGTGGGAGCGGAAACCGAGGGAAAGACAGAAATGAAGAAAAATTCCAGAGACTTACCTGAAAATAATGGTGCCGCGTGAGGGGATCGAACCCCCGACCTTCGCTTTACAAGAGCGCTGCTCTACCAGCTGAGCTAACGCGGCACGCGGGCCGGCGGGTTATGGCCGACCGTCGAGGCAATTACACCGAATCCGGGCGCGGGGCAATCAGCCAAAACAAGCGGTGCGGGCGCCTGCCGTTACCCCTATACTGCCCCGCGGATCAGATCGGAGGGCAGCGATGCATGTGGTCTATCATATCGGCGCGCATTGCACCGACGAGGACAAGCTGGTGCGCAGCCTTCTCAAGAATCGCGGGCAACTGGCGCCGCAAGGGGTGGTCGTGCCCGGGCCGGGGCGCTATCGCCCGGTGCTGCGCGAGGCGCTACGCAGCCTGCGCGGCCGTCCGGCCAGCCACGACATGCAGGAGACGCTGCTGGATGCGATCATCGACGAGGACCGGGCCGAACGGCTGGTGCTGTCGTCCGAATCCTTTCTGTGCGCGCCGATGCGGGCGGTGACGGACGGCGTGCTCTACCCCATGGCCGAAAGCAAATCGCCCTGGTTTTCGCAACTGTTCCCCGAGGACAGTTGCGAATACTTTCTCGCGATCCGCAATATCGCCGCCTTCCTGCCGGCGCTGGTGGCGCGGCTCAATGCCGAGGATCGCGCCGCCATCCTCGCGACAACCGATCCTGAAAGTCTGCGCTGGACCGATGTGGTGGTGGCCCTGCGCGATGCCAACCCGGATGCGGCGCTGACGGTCTGGTGCGACGAGGACAGCCCGCTGTTGTGGCCCGAAATCATCTGCGCCATGACCGGCCTGCCCGAAGGCAGCTCCGTCGAAGGCGCCGACGACCGGCTGCGCGAGGCGATGACTGATGCCGGCGCCGCCCGCATGGCCGCCTATATGGCGGCGAACCCGCCGCCCACGGTGGCGCTGCGGCGGCGCGCGCAGGCGGCCTTTCTCGACAGTTTCGCCGATGCCGCCCGGCTCGAACAGGAACTGGACCTGCCCGGCTGGACAGAGACGACAATCGAGACCCTGTCAGCCGCCTATGAGGCCGATTGCGCCCGCATCCGCGCGCTGCCGGGCGTCACCTTTCTCGAACCTTGACCGCCGCGGACAGCCCGCCCGGCGCCGGGCACGGGCCCGTCCTATCCCGCTGCGCTCTGAAGCCGGCTGCGCAGCGCGGCGAGCCGGCCCAGTCCGCGGGCGCCACCGGGCCGGGCCAGCGCCTCGGCCGCCGCCGCATGGCCGGCATCGAGGCAATCGGTCAGCGACAGCCGCGCGAGCCATGCATCGAGAAAACCTGCATTGAAGGCATCGCCCGCCCCCACCGTATCGACCACCCGGGTTGCGGTGGCGGGGCGCCGGATCTCGTGGCCGTCGCGCAGCGCGCGCGCGCCCTCCGCCCCTTCCTTTATCACCACAAGCGGCGCATAGGCCGACAGCGGCGCGTGGCGTTGCAATGCCTCGGCCTCCATCGCATTGGGCAGAAACAGATCGACCCCCTGCAGCAGCGCCGGCAGATCGTCACGCGCCAGCACCGCATCATCCCATGAACAATCGACCGAAACGCTCATCCCGGCCGCCTTGGCCGCACGGACCAGACCCGGCTCTTCGGCCAGCGTGGCAAGCTCGCCCAGATGCATATGGCTGTGCCGGCCCGTCGCAAGCAGCGCGCCCAGCCCTTCGGGCACCGCCGGGCCCGCACGCCGGGTCAGAAAGGCGCGGTCGTCGCCGGTGACCATGGCGACCGTGATCTGCGGATCGGCCCCCTCGGAGGCGGGCTGGCAATGGCCCAGATCGACGCCGGAGCCGGAAAGCTCCGCCGCCAGCGCACTGCCGAAAGGCTCCGCCGGCAGAACCGCCGCAAGCGATGCGCAGCGCCCCAACGCGGCGCAATAGGCCGCCGTGATATAGGCCCCGCCGCCCGCCGCCACCGTAAGCCGCCCGGCATAGACCTCCTGCCCCGGCACCGGCAGGCCCGGAAGATCAGACAGCACGATATCGCAGTAAAGCCTGCCGACACAGAGGATTGCGCCCGATGGCCCCTGCGCCGCCTCGGCCCGTCCCGCCACCGTGCCCGGTGTCGCCTGCGGCGTCACGCGATGGCCTTTCCGGACGGATCGAACAGATGCATATTCGCGAGATCGGCCGCCAGATGCACCGACTCCCCCAGCCGCGGCGGATTGCGCCCGCTGGCGCGCGCGATCACTTCGCGCCCGCCGATATCCACATAGACCAGCGTCTCGGAGCCCAGCGGTTCGAGCACATTCACCCGGCCCGAGAATAGCCCGGGCTCGGGGCTGACCACCAGATCGTCGGGCCGGATGCCCAGCGTCACCGCGCTGCCCTCGGCCAGCGCCAGTTCGGTGCCAAGCTCCTGCCCCGCCACATGCAGCCGCCCGCCCTGCCAGCGTGCATCGAGCATGTTCATCGACGGCGCGCCGATGAATTGCGCGACAAAGGTATTGGCGGGCTTGTGGAAAACCTCGGTGGGCGTGCCAACCTGCTGGATATGGCCGTCCTTCATGATCACGATACGGTCGGCCATGGTCATCGCCTCCACCTGATCGTGGGTGACGAAGACGATCGTGGTGCCCACCCGCTGGTGCAGCTTCTTGATTTCAAGCCGCATCTGGGTGCGCAACTGCGCGTCGAGATTGGACAGCGGCTCGTCGAACAGAAAGACCGACGGCTCGCGCACCATGGCCCGGCCGATGGCAACCCGCTGGCGCTGCCCGCCCGACAATTGCGCGGGCTTGCGTTCAAGGTAATCGGTCATCGACAGGATCGCCGCGACCTCTTCGATGCGCTTTTGCTTGTCGGCCTTGGGCATCTTCGCGGTGCGCAGGCCGAAGCCGATGTTGTTGCGCACGGTCAGGTGCGGATAGATGGCGTAGTTCTGGAACACCATGGCGATATTGCGCTGCTTCGGCTCCAGATGGTTCACGACCCGGTCGCCGATCATGATCTCGCCCGAGGTGACCTCTTCCAGCCCGGCGATCATCCGCAGCGTGGTGGATTTGCCGCAGCCCGACGGGCCGACGAGCACGACGAACTCGCCATTGGCGATATCGAGATTGATGGAATGGAGAACCTCGGTGCTGCCATAGGCCTTGACGAGATTGCGCAGGGTGACGGTGGCCATTGGGTTATTCCTCGGTCAGGCGGGCAAAGGCGGTGTCGCGGGCGGTGGCCGCTGCTTCGATACGCTCCAGACGGGCGGCGCGGGCGGCGCGCAGCGTCCGGAGCGTGGCGTCATATCCGGCAAGGGCGGCATCCATGGGCGCGGGCGCCGGGCCGCCGAAACGGGTGCGCCGGGCCACGAATTGCTCGGGCGCCACCGCTTCGGCAAAGGCCGCGGGCGACAAGCCCGGCGCGCGCCCGGCCTCGGCCCGGAAGGCGGCCTCGAACGCGTCGAAGCCCGCGCTCAGGGCGGTGCCGGCCCGGACCACGGCACGGGCGGTATGGGCGGCGATCTCGTGCGCCTGCCGAAAGCTCAGCCCCTCGGCCCGCACCAGCGTATCGGCCAGTTCGGTGATGGTGACGCAGGCGGCATCCATATTGGCCGCCACCCGGTCGGACCGCACCCGGCAGGCCGGGACCAGCGCAGCCAACAGCGCCAGCACCCGCGCGCCGCTGTCGAAGGCCGCATAGCCTGCGGCCTGCACCTCGCCCTCGCTGTCGTTCATGTCGGTGAAGGGGGTGTTGTGCATGGTGTTCACGACCGCGTCGCAACGCCCAACCGTCATACTGGCCAGATGGCGCAGATGCTCGATCGGCACGGGATTGCGTTTCTGCGGCATGATCGAGCTGATCTGCACCAGCCCGTCGGGCACATATAGCTGGCTCACTTCGAAAGCCGTCCAGAACTGCAGGTCCTGCACCACCCGGCCCAGATGCAGAAACATCAGCTTGATCGCGGAATAGAGCCCGGTGACGTAATCGACCGCGGCGATACAGCCATAGGCGTTCTGCTTCGGCGCCTCGAAACCCAGCAGCTCGGCCATGCGGTGCCGGTCGACCGGAAAGCCGGTGGTGGTGATCGCGGCCGCGCCCATCGGGCAATGATCGAGCGCGGCGCGCGCCGCATCCAGCCGCGCCAGATCGCCCAGCAGCACCTCTATCGCCGCGCCGAGGTAATGGCCCAGCGTGGTGGGCTGCGCCGGCTGGCCATGAGTATAGGCCACGATCAGCGTATCACGCTCGCGCCGCGCGGTCTCGATCAGCGCCGCGGCCAGGTCCATCGCCTGCCCCGCCAGCGCGTCGGTGCGCGCGCGCAGGGCCATCTTGAACACGGTATGGTCCATGTCGTTGCGCGACCGCGCAGTGTGCAGCGCGCCCGCCGTGTCGGGGCCGAGGCGGCGTTTCAGTTCCGCCTCCACCAGAAAGAAGTAATCCTCGTGCTCGCCGGTATAGCGCAGGCCCTCCACGTCGATCTCGGCATCGATCGCGTCGAGCGCGCGTGCCAGCGCCGCAGCCGTCACGCCCAGCAGGATCCCGGTTTCCGCCAGCATCACCAGATGCGCCCGGTTGATCGCGCGCAGATGCCCGGCGTAGTGGGTCTTGGCCCCCTCGAACAGAGGCGCCAGAACCGTGTCGCGATAGACCGGATCGGGAAAGGTGGAACTGTCGGTCATCCCTTCAGCCCCGCCATGGCCACGCCGCGGATGATGTAGCGCTGGAAGATCAGGAACACGATCAGCGTCGGGATCGTGGCCAGCGCGGCCCCCGTCATGATCAGTTCCCACTGCACCGATTGCTCGACCGAGAAGGTCGTCAGCCCCACCGGCAGGGTGTAAAGCTCCGAATTGGTGGTCACGATCAGCGGCCAGATGAAGGCCGTCCAGTTGCCGAGGAAGATAAAGATCGCCAGCGCCGACAGCGCCGGCGTCACCAGCGGCATGGCCACCGACCACCAGATCTGGAACTCGTTCAGCCCGTCGATCCGCGCCGCTTCGAGGAAATCATCGGGCACCGTTTCGAAGAACTGCTTCATCAGGAAGGTGCCGAAGGCTGTCATAAGCCCCGGAAACATGATGCCCCAGTAGGTGTCCACCCAGCCGAAATGCAGCGACATCATGTACCACGGCAGGATCAGCATTTCCGTGGGGATCATCAGCGTCGACAGGATCGCGATGAAGATGAAATAGCGCCCGCGAAAGCGGAACTTGCACAAGGCATAGCCCACCAGCGCGTCGAAGAAGACGGCCGAGATCGTCGTGATCGTCGCGATGATCAGCGAGTTGACGAACCATTGCAGGAACCGGCCGTCGGCGAGAACAAAGATGTAGTTCTCGAACGTCGGCTCGCGCGGGATGATGTTCAGATCGAACATCTCGTGGGGGTATTTCATGGATGCCGACAGCATGTAGACGATCGGCATGACCATCACGATGGCGCCCATCGCCAGCAGCGTCCAGCGCACGATCTGGGCCGGATCGCGCGGCGGCTTGTAGGTCGTCGTCTGACGCATCAGCGCGTCGGCGGAGGCCCTCACCTGAACGTCGCTCATATCACCGATCCCTCAGAAGACGCAGTTGCACGAGGCTGACGATCAGCAGCACGGTGAACAGCACCACAGTCTGCGCGGCGGCATAGCCCATCTGATAACTCGAAAACGCGGTCTGATAGATCATCATCACCAGCGGCATGGTGGAATTGAGCGGCCCTCCGGGGTCGTTCGTCGTCATGTTGAAGACCTGATCGAAGATGCGCAAAAACCCGATCGAGGAAAACACCACCAGAAACACGATGGTCGGCCGCAGCAGCGGCAGGGTGATGTCGCGCAGGATCGTCCAGTTCGACACACCGTCGATGCGCGCGGCCTCGTAATAGCTCACCGGGATCGCGCGCAGACCGGCCATGAAGATGATGATCTGAAACCCGAGCCCCGCCCAGATCGCGGGTGCGAGGATCGACGGCAGCGCGTTGGTGGTGGAATTCAGAAACCGCACCTGCGAAATGCCGAACGTGGTCAGGATGTTGTTGAACAGCCCGATCGGCACCGGCTGATAGAACCATCGCCAGACCCACGCCATCGCCACCGCCGTGGTCAGGAACGGCAGGAAGTACAGCGCCCGCAACGTGCCGTGCAGAAAGCGCGTCTTGTCCAGATTGTAGGCGATCACGAAGCTGATCACGAGCGAGATCGGCGTGCCCAGAATGAGATACATGAAGGTGTTGCGGAACACCTTCCAGAACACCGGGTCCTCCACAAGCCGGACGTAATTGTCGAGCCCCGCCCAGCTTCGCGCGCCCAGAAGGTTCCAGTTCTGAAAGCTCAGGACCATCGCGTCGAAGGTCGGGTAAAACCGGATCACCACGTAAAAGACGATGGGCACGGCCAGAAAGCCCCACGCCCAGACCGTGCGCTTCTTCTCGATTGACAGGCGGCTGTAAAACCACATCGGCACGTCTCCGGTTCGGTGGTCGGTGATCGGTCGCCTCGCCGCTGCGCTGGCGGCGCGGTGCATTGGCGCGGCGAAACAGCGCCCCCGCAGACGCCCCGCGTCCGAAACCCCTTGCAGGGCTTTGGGGCGGTCGCGCGCTGTGTGCTCGGAAAGGCCGCGCGAGGCTCGGCTGGCCGGGGCG
>SKUV01000364.1 GCA_007129775.1 Paracoccaceae bacterium
ATGAACATGGGCGGGCCCTTTCCTTTGACAGCGATATGCGCACCGGTCCGGGGCAAGTCAACCTCGCCCCGGTTTCAGGCGGCCTGGGCCGACGCGTGGAATCGCCGGCCCTCCGCAGCCATGTCGCGCAGGATGTCCGGCGGGGCGAAGCGGTCGCCGTGTTCGGCGGCCAGCGCCTCGGAGCGCGCCAGCGCCTCGGCCGGGCCGACCATGTCCACCCACGAAAACGGCCCGCCCGACCACGGCGCGAAGCCCCAGCCGAGGATCGCGCCCAAATCGCCCTCGCGCGGGTCGGTCAGCACGCCGGCCTCGTGGGCGCGCAGCGCCTCCAGAACCTGCACCAGCAACAGCCGCTCCTGCACCTGTCGCGCGTCCGGCTGGCGTCCGGCGGGCGGCCAATGCTCGGCAAGGCCCGGCCAGAGGCCCCGGCGCTCCTTGCCGTCGTAGTCATAAAAGCCCGCACCCGCCTTGCGCCCCATCCGCCCGGCCTCGGCCATGGCGAAGAGGACCGCATCCGCCGCGCTGTCGGGATAGGCGTCGCCCATGGCGGCGCGGGTGGCCTTGGCGATCTTCACGCCCAGCTCGATCGAGGTTTCGTCGATCAGTTGCAAAGGCCCCAGCGGAAAGCCGAGCCCCCGCGCGGCATTCTCGATCAGCGCGGGTGCCACGCCCTCGGCGACCATGCGCAGCCCCTCGTTGATATAGGGGATGATGCAGCGGTTGGCGTAGAAGAAGCGGGCATCGTTCACGACAATCGGCGTCTTGCGCAGGGCACGCACGAAATCGAGCGCCATGGCCACGGCCTGCGGGCCGGTCCTGTCGCCCCGGATGATCTCGACCAGCGCCATGCGGTCAACCGGGCTGAAAAAGTGGATCCCGATGAAGTTTGCAGGATTTGTGCTGGCTTTCGCCAGTTCCGACACCGGAATCGTGGAGGTATTTGTCGCAATAATGCAATCATCGGGCAGGTGCGGCAGCGCATTCGCAATCACGTCGGCCTTCACTTTCGGGTCTTCGAACACCGCCTCGATCACCAGATCGCAGCCCTCCAGCCGCGCGGGCTCGGCCCCGGGAGTGATGCGGGCGAGCGTCTCGGCCATCGCCTCGGCGCTCAGCCGTCCGCGCTTGCGCGCCTTGTCGAGCGCGGCCTCGATGCCCGCGCGGCCCCGTTCCGCGCCCTCCGGCGTCGCGTCGAGCAGCACCACATCCAGCCCCGCGCGGGCGGCGACCTGCGCGATGCCTGCGCCCATCATTCCCGCCCCGATCACGCCGATGCGGCGCAGCCGCGCCGCCGGTACGTCGGGCCGGTTCGCCCCCTTTTCCAGCGCCTGCTTGTTGACGAAAAGCGAGCGGATCATCGCCTCTGCCTGCGGCTGCATCATGACCCATGTGAACCAGCGCGCCTCGATCCGAAGGGCGGTGTCAAACGGCACCTGCGCGCCCTCGTAAACCGCCGCCAGCAGCGCCTTGGCCGCCGGATAAACCCCCGCCGTGCGCCCGCCCACCATGGCCGAGGCGCCCACGAAGGTCATGAATCCCGCAGGGTGATAGGGCGCGCCGCCAGGCATCTTGTAGCCTTTGGCATCCCACGGCTTGACCAGATCGGCATCCCTTGCCCCCAGCACCCATTCGCGCGCGCGCCCCATCAGGGCATCGGGGGCCACCACCTCGTCGATGACGCCGGCGGCCTGCATCTTGCCGGGGGGGTGCATCTTGCCTTCCAGCAGGAAGGGCGCGGCGGCCATGGCGCCCAGCTTGCGCACCAGCCGGGTGGTGCCGCCCGCGCCGGGAAAGATGCCCACGAGGATTTCCGGCAGCCCGATCCGCGCGCCGGGCCGGTCGGCCGCGATGATCCGGTGGCAGGCCAGCGCCAGTTCCAGCCCGATGCCGGCCGCCGTGCCAGGCAGGGCGGCGACGATCGGCTTGCCGCCCTTGTGCGTCCTGGGGTCCATGCCCGCCCGTTCGATCTTGCGCAGAAGCGCGTGGATGCGGCACAGCCCCTCGAAGATGCCGCGCGCCGGATCGTCTCCGGCCTGCGCGCGCATCGCGGCGAGCGCGTTCAGATCCATCCCGCCGGCGAAATCGCGCTTGCCCGAGGTCAGGATCACAGCCTTGACGTTGTCATCGCCCAATGCCTTGTCGATCAGCGTCTCGAGTTCCGACAATCCGTCGAAACTCATGACATTCATGGATTTATCGGCCATGTCCCAGGTGATTGTGGCGATGCCGTCAGCGTCGGTGGCATAATGGAAATCGGTCATTTGCGGCTCCGTTCGGGCTCTGCGTCATCGATCGGTTTCGGGGTCAGCACCGGCCATCGGTCGTTCGACCAGCGATTCACGATGCGGCTCGCGCACCACTGCCCGCCGCGCAGGTCGATCACCATGAGCGACGTGTAGGCGGGCAGGATGCGCTTGCCGTGGCTGAGAATGTCGGAACTGTAGCTGCCGACGATCCTGTCGGGCCCGTCGAACTCGGCCCGTCTTGCGTGGCGCAGGTAATGCGTGACCCGGTGGGTGCGCAGCATCAACTGGAATTCGTCATAGCCGGCGCGCAACTCCGGCGCGTCCTGCACCGCGATCTTTCCCGCTTCGGTCTGAAGCTCGAAGGGCAGGATGACGCGGCGCAGGAACCCCGCCCAGTCGTCGGCCATGACCGCAGCGCCGAGGTCATCGAGCGTGGCCTGAAGGATCGCCCCTGCGTCGTCCATCACACCCTCTCGATGATCGTGGCGGCCCCCATGCCGGAGGCCACGCAAAGGGTGGCAAGGCCGGTGGCCTTGTCCGTGCGCTCCATCTCGTCGAGCAGGGTGCCGAGGATGATCGCCCCGCTGGCGCCCAAGGGGTGGCCCATGGCGATGGCGCCGCCGTTGACGTTGACGCGGTCGGGCGCCACGCCGAAGGCTTGCAGAAAGCGCAGGACCACGGCGGAAAATGCCTCGTTCACCTCGAAAAGCTCGATATCCCCGATCGCCATTCCGGCGGCGGCCAGCACCTTTTCGGTGGCGGGCACCGGGCCGGTCAGCATGATCGTCGGGTCATTGCCGGTGCGCGCCACGGCACGGATGCGCGCGCGCGCGCGCAGGCCGTGGGCCTGCCCGAAGTCGGCGGAGCCGATCAGCACGCCCGCCGCGCCATCGACGATGCCGCTGGAATTGCCGGCATGGTGGATATGCTCGATCCGCTCCAGATGGGGATAGCGCAAAAGCGCCACCTTGTCGAAACCGGGCATCACCTCGCCCTGCGCCTGAAACGAGGGGTTCAGGCTGGCCAGCGTATCGGCCGTGGTCTCGCGGCGGATGGTTTCATCCCGGGTCAGGATCGGCAGGCCGTTCACATCGTTCACCGGAATGACAGAGCGGGCAAAGCGGCCCTCTTCCCATGCCCGCGCCGCGCGCTGTTGCGAGGTCGCCGCCAGTTCGTCGGCCTGCGCGCGGGTAAATCCGTATTCGGTGGCGATGATGTCGGCAGCGATGCCCTGCGGCACGAAGCGGTGGGGCAGCGTCACGGTCGGGTCCACCGCCACGGCGGCGCCGTCCGAGCCCATGGGCACGCGACTCATCATCTCGACCCCGCCGGCGACATAGCCCGCGCCCACGCCCGCGCGGACCTGCGCGGCGGCGAGGTTCACCGCCTCCAGCCCGCTGGCGCAGAACCGGTTGATCGACAGGCCCGGAACCGTATCGCCGAAATCCGAGGCCAGAACGGCGGTGCGGGCAAGGCAGCCGCCCTGTTCGCCCACCTGCGTGGCATTGCCCCAGATCACATCCTCCAGCGCATCGGCCGGCAGGCCGTTGCGCGATTTCAGAACGTTCAGCACCAGTGCCGACAGGCGCAGCGCGGTGACCTCGTGCAGGCTGCCGTCGGGTCGACCGCGGCCGCGCGGGGTGCGGATGGCGTCGTAGATGAAGGCGTCTTGCATGGTCGTCTCCGGTGTCGGGTGCGGGGCTCAGGTCTTGCGGGCGGGCAGTTCGGCGGTGAAGAGCCGCAGGCGGTGGTTGAGGTTCTCGCTGTGGGTGACGCTGTCGAAATGCTCGAAGAGAAACGACAGCGCCTCGCCTTCCTCCAGCCCGGCCTCGGTGGCAAAGCGGCGCAGGCGGCGATAGCCGTCCTCGCTCATGGCGACGGGAAAGCGGCGGGTCAGGCGCAGGCGTTTGGGCATCATCGTCCTTTCAGGCTGGCGGCGCCGCGGCGCGCGGCGCGGCCGCTCCAGCATAGCGCAGCAACGGGGCGGTGTCGCGGGCGCGGCGCAGGCCGCGTGCGCGCCCCGGCTCGGCCCCCGGGGCGTTTCAGAACGCCTCTTCCGGCAGGGCCATCACGGTCTCGCCCCCGGCCCGGATCCGCGTCAGATGCAGCGCGGTGGCGGGCAGGTGGCGGGCCATGTAGTGGCGGCCCGTGACCAGCTTGGCGCGCAGGAAGGCCGCATCGCCGCGCCCCTCGGCCAGCATTGCCTGCGCGGTCACCGCCATGCGCGCCCACATCAGTCCGAGGCAGACATGCCCCATCAGATGCAGCAGGTCATGGGCGCCGGCCAGCGCATCCGTAGGCTTGGCCATGCCGCGTTCGGCCATGAACATCACGCCGGCCTGCATGTCTTTGGATGCGGCCTTGAGCGGGTCGAGAAAACCCTCGCGCAGCGCCGCGTCGCCCTTTTCGCCGGCGTGTTCGGCGATCAGCGCCTTTACCGTCTCGATCAGCGCCATCACCGGCTTGCCGCCATCGGCGCCCAGCTTGCGCCCGACCAGATCAAGCGCCTGAATGCCGTTCGTGCCCTCGTAGATCATGGCGATCCGGGCATCGCGCACGAATTGCTCGAACCCCGCCGCGCGGGTGAAACCGGCCCCGCCCGGCACCTGCTGGGCATCCACCGCCATGGCAAAGCCGCGGTCGGTCAGGAAGGCCTTGATCACCGGCGTCAGGAGCGAGATCAGCCCCTCTGCCCGCGCATCGCCGCCGCGATGGGCGCGGTCGATCAGGCTCGCGCCCCACAGCACGAAGGCCCGCCCGCCCTCCACGAAGGCGCGCTGGTCCATCAGCATCCGGCGCACATCGGGATGCACGAGGATCGGGTCGGCCGGGCCGTCGGGGTTGGCCGGGCCGCCGGGCGCGCGGCCCTGCAGCCGGTCGCGGGCAAAGGCCACGGCATGGGCATGGGCGGCGCCGGCCACGGCGAGCCCCTGCAGGCCCACGCCCAGCCGCGCCTCGTTCATCATCGTGAACATCGCGCGCATGCCCTTGTGGGCCTCGCCCACCAGCCAGCCCTGCGCGCCGTCATACTGCATCACGCAGGTGGCGTTGGCATGGATACCCATCTTGTCTTCAAGCCCGATGCAGGTGACGGCGTTGCGCGCGCCCGGCGCGCCGGCCTCGTCGGGCAGAAACTTCGGCACCAGAAAGAGCGAGATGCCCCGCGTGCCCTCGGGCGCGTCGGGCAGGCGCGCGAGCACCAGATGCACGATATTTTCTGTCAGGTCGTGCTCGCCCGCCGAGATCCAGATCTTCTGGCCGGTGATGCGATAGCTGCCGTCATCGGCGGGTCCGGCCCGGGTGCGGATCAGCCCCAGATCGGTGCCGCAATGGGGTTCGGTCAGGTTCATCGTGCCCGACCAGCGCCCCTCCACCATCGGGGGCAGGTATAGCGCCTTCAGCGCGTCGTCGCCATGCATCTCCAGCGCCGAGACGGCGCCATGGGTCAGGCCCTGATACATGTTGAAGGCCATGTTGGCGGCCACGAAGATCTCGCCCGTGGCGCAGTTCATCAGATAGGGCATGCCCTGTCCGCCGTACTCCTCGGGGCAGTCGAGGGCGAGCCAGCCGCCCTCGCGCAGCGCCGCATAGGCGTCGCGGAACCCGGCGGGGGTGTGGACGCGGTCGCCCTCCAGCCGGCAGCCCTCGGCATCGCCGGTGGCGTTGAGCGGCGCCAGCACCTCGGTCGCCAGCTTGCCGGCCTCCGACAGGATGGCCGCGGTGGTGTCGCGATCCAGATCGCCATAGCCGGGGATGTCGGCGGCATCGATCCGCATCACATCGTGCAGCACGAAGGCAAGATCGGCGAGGGGCGGGGAATAGGTCATCTGATCACCTCGGGCTCTGGCGTGGGCTTCACCGTCATCGGCTTTGCCGTTGCCTGCGACAGAACGCGCGCGCCGTGGTCGAGTTCCGCCCGCAAATCGCGGATCGCCTCGTCAAGCTCGCCGCGGCGGGCCTCCATCTCGGCCAGATGCTTGCGGCCAAGCTTCAACCCCTTGCGCAGCTGCAAAAGCCGCGTGTCGTCGCGGTCGTAGAGGTCGAGCAGCTCGCGCATCTCCTCCAGTGCAAAGCCGAAGCGCTTGCCGCGCAGGATCAGCTTGAGCCGGGCGCGGTCGCGCCGGGTGAAAAGCCGGGTCTGGCCCCTGCGCAGCGGCGCGAGGAGTTCCTTGGATTCGTAGAAACGCAGCGTCCGCGGGGTCACGCCGAATTCGGCGCACATCTGGCGGATGGTCATCTGCTCGTTGGCTTCGGACATATGGTTCATGGGCTGCCCCCTCCCGGGGCGGAAATCCTGTGACCCGGCGGCTCGGGGTGCCGGATGCGATTCTGCGCCCGATCTGGGCGCAAGCCGGGGTCCGCACAAGGCCGGCTGACGTTTACGTCAACGTAACGTCGCGTCATGGGTGGCAGCGGTGTCGCGCAGGCGGCCCGCGCGCGGCGCGTGAATGCGCGTCAGTCCCGCGGCGCGCCCGCCGTTCCGGTTTCGGTCCCGGTGCCGACGGGGGCATCACCGGCGGTTCTGTCGCGCAGGTCCTGCAACTCGTCGATGGTGCGGCCCAGCGCCGCGTGCTCGGCGCGCAGGGTCTTGAGTTGCCGGTCGGCCATCTCCAGCCATGCGCGATGCTGCGCTGCGGTGCCGATCGTGTCATACATCTCCAGCCATTGCCGGATTTCCTCGAGCGAGAACCCGAAACGCCGCCCGCGCAGGATCAGCGTCATCCGCGCCACCTCGCGCGGGCCGAAAAACCGGACGCGGCCCCGCCGTTCGGGGCGCAGAAGCTCGATATATTCGTAATAGCGCAGGGTCCGCGGCGTGACGTCGAAACGATCGCACATTTCCCTGAAGCTGAGCTTTTGCGGCTCCGACATTGTGCCCCTCGTCCTGCCCTCTGAGAATAGTCGCGCTGCGTCGGTGCCGTCAACGCGCGCGTGGCGCTTGCGCTCGCGCCGGGGCGGGGCGATGAAAGGGGCAGACCCGAGCGCCCGGAGCCGCCATGTCAGACCCAGCCGCGCTGCACGATCAGGACTTCGTCAACCGTCTGCCCCATTGCCGGGCGCTGGGCATGGTGCTGGAACGGATGGCGGCGGGGCGGGCCTGCATCTCCATGCCTTGGGATGCGCGCCTTGTGGGCGATCCGCGCAGCGGGGTGATCCATGGCGGCGCGATCTCGGCGCTGATGGACACCTGCGGCGGCGCGGCGGTCATGAGCCTGCCGGGCCTGCGCGGCTCTGCCACGATCGATTTGCGGATCGACTACATGCGACCGGCCACGCCCGGTCAGCGTATCACCGCGCGGGCGGAATGCTACCATGTCACCCGCTCGGTCGCCTTCATCCGCGCCGTGGCCACCGACGGGGATGCCGAACACCCCGTGGCCAGCGCCACGGGCGCCTTCGCCATCGAACGGGCCGGCGGCGGGGATGAGAAACCCGATGCGCCCGATACCCGAGGGGGCGCGGAATGACCCCGCCCCGCCCCGCGCCCGACCCCGTGCAGGTGGTCAAGCAGCGTCGCGACGCGGCGCTTGCCGCGCTGGTGGACGGGGTGCCCTATATCGGCTTTCTCGGCATTCGGTTCGACCGGCGCGGGGACGAATTGACGGCGCTTCTGCCGTTCGATGCCAAACTGATCGGCAACCCCGACCTGCCCGCGATCCACGGCGGGGTGACGGCGGCCTTTCTGGAGGTCGCGGCGATCGTGGAGCTGTCCTGGACCTTGCTCTGGGAAGAGTTGGAGCAGGGCCGGATTGACCCCGCGCATCTGCGCCCCGAGACCCTGCCGCGCCTGCCCAAGACCATCGGCTTCACCACCGACTACCTGCGCTCGGGCCTGCCGCGCGATGCCTATGCACGGGCGCGGGTGGCACGGTCGGGGCGGCGCTTTGCCTCCGTCAGGGTCGAGGCGTGGCAGGACAACCGCGACCGCCCCTTCGCCCACGCCATGGGGCATTTCCTGATGCCCGGGTCCTGAGCCGCCGCTGAGCCGCCGGGCGGGCCGGCCTGCGTCACCAGAACGCTTGCCCTTTTCCGATGCGCCGACTACTGCGGGCCCATGCGGTTATTGTTTCTGGGCGATGTGATGGGGCGGGCCGGGCGCAAGGCGGTGACCGAGCGGCTGCCGGGCCTGCGCGCCGAGTGGCGGCTGGATTTCGTCGTGGTGAACGGCGAGAACGCGTCGAGCGGGGCCGGCATCACGCCGGACCATGCCAAGGCGCTTCTGGCGGCCGGCGCCGATTGCCTGACGCTGGGCGATCACGCCTTTGATCAGAAGGCGATGCTGTCCTTCATCGAGTCCGAGCCGCGCATCCTGCGCCCGCTGAACTTCGCCAAGGCGGCGCCGGGGCGCGGGCACCGGCTGTTCGACGCGCCGGGCGGGCGCAAGGTGCTGGTGGCGCAGGCGTTGGGGCAGGTCTTCATGAAACGCCCCTTCGACGATCCGTTCTCGGCCATCGATCCGGTGCTGCGCGCCCATCCGCGGGGCGGACTGGCCAATGCGGTGCTGGTGGACATGCATGCCGAGGCGACCTCGGAAAAGATGGCCATGGGCCATTGGTGCGACGGCCGCGCCAGCGTGGTGGTGGGCACCCATACCCATATCCCCACCGCCGATGCGCAGATTCTGCCTGGCGGCACAGCCTTTCAATCCGACGCCGGAATGTGCGGCGATTACGACAGCGTCATTGGCATGGCCAAGGAAGAACCGATGCGCCGTTTCATCACCGGCATGGGGCGCGAGCGTTTCGCCCCGGCGCTGGGCGAGGCGACGCTTGCGGGGCTCTTCGTGGAAACCGATGACCGCACGGGCGCAGCCACCCGCCTCGCCATGGTCCGGCTCGGCGGCCGGCTGCAGACCGCCGCCCCCTGAGCCGCCCCCCTGAACCGCAGGCTGGCCCGTGCAAAGGGCCGCGCCCGCGCCGCAAGGGGCGGGGCCGCAGGCCCCGGCCCG
>SKUV01000310.1 GCA_007129775.1 Paracoccaceae bacterium
ACCACCGTGGCGCAGCGCGCGCCCCGTTGCAGCAGCGTGCCCAACTCGGCCGTGTCGGTCTCCAGCAGGCCCGCGAAGGGCGCGCGGATCTCCAGCCGCTCCAGTTCGGCCTCGGCGGCGGCCACCGCGGCTTCGGCCGCTTGCAGCGCCGCGCGCGCGCCGGCGGCACGGGTCTCCGATGCAAACCCGCCCTCCGACAGCCGGTCGGCGGCGGTGAACTGCAGCCGCGCCTCGGCCAGCCGCGCCTCGGCCTCGGCGAGGTTGGCGCGGCGCGTGCCCGGATCAAGCGCGCACAGGATGTCGCCGGTCTCGACCGACGAGCCCCGCGGCAGCGGCTCGGACACCACGCGGCCGGAGGTTTCAGCATTCACTGTCACCTCGCGCGCGGCCTCGGTGCGGCCACGCAGGATCACGCCGCGGTCGATGCGCTGCGCGGTCGAGTGCATGGCCACGACCGACACCTGCCGCTCCGGCGCCGCCTCGGGCCGCGGTGCGGGCGCCGCCTCGGCGGTTTCCTCCTCGGCGGATTCGGCGGATTCGGCGTCGTCAGTGGCGGGCGCCGGTTCGGCGGCCAGCGCACCGCGCACGGCATCGACCAGCGCGATCCGCGACAGCGCCTCGCGGTCGCCATCGGCGAAATCGGACAGCGCCTCGCGTTCGAGCACGACAAGATAGATGGCGAACATCACCAACAGCGCTGACAGGATAGGCACGATACGCATCTTGACTGACCTTCCGGGCCCGAGATCGGGAGACGTTTCCATGTGGCTCGCTCAGGGTTCTCGGCAAACGCCGCGGTGTGGCCCTGGCGACAACCGCCGTTGTCTTGCGGCTTGCCTCTCTACGCTGAACGGTTCAGTTCAGATTAGTTTTTTCTGCACCGCCGCGCAAGGGTCTCCGGTGCGGGAGCACTGCGGGCGTTTTGCGCCGCAGGACCGGCGGTGCAAGGCGCGCGCGGCAGCGCCGGTCCCGCGCCGCAACCTGTGCAGGGGCTTGGCAATACCCGTGGCTTCGGGGTAAGACGGGCGCGGAAATCGGAGGGCCCGGAGCGGCAGGCACTCCGCAAGAGGCGCAGCAGGCGGATATGAGCAACAGCGACAGTTTCATCAACGAAGTCACCGAGGAACTTCGGCGCGACCGCCTGTTCGCGCTGATGCGCCGCTACGGCTGGATTGCCGTGGTGCTGATCCTCGGCATCGTCGGCGGTGCCATATGGTTCGAATGGCAGCGATCCGAGCGCACTGCTGCAGCGCAGAATTTCGGTGATTCCATCGTCGCCGCGCTGGAAATGGCAGAAGACGACGCGACCCGGGATGCTCTCGCGGGAATCGAGCCAGGCCCGGAACAGGCGGTCATCCTGCGGCTTCTGATCGCCGCCGAGGCCGCGCAGGCGGGGCAGACCGACGCCGCACTGTCATCGCTGGCCGCGATCGAGAACGACACGGCATCGGGTGATGCCTATCGGCAACTGGCAGCGCTCAAGCGCGTGATCATCTCGGGCCCCGACATGGCGGCCGATGAACGCGCGCAGATCCTCGGCGGCCTGTCGCAGCCGGGGCAGGCGTTTCGCCCGCTCGCGCTGGAGCAGCTTGCACTTTTGCGCATCGACGAGGGTGAACCGGGGGCCGCGCTGGCCATCCTTCGCGACCTTCTGGACGAGCCCGATGTCACCTCGGGCTTGCGTCAGCGCGTAACTCAGTTGATTGTCGCGCTTGGAGGCGAGGACGAGGCCACGGGATGACGCGCCCGCGGGCAGTTCGGCACCCACCCGCCCGGCCTGTCGGGCGCAAGCCGGCATCGGACGTGCACAAACGGAAGGCGGGACGCGGAATGAAGAGGGAGCCTTGAGCGTGAAACTGACCCGAGGCCTTGCAACGCTCGCCAGCATCGTTCTGCTTGCGTCCTGTTCCGACGAGTTGATCCTCGAGGGCGAGCGGCTTGACCTGCGCGCCCCCTTCGGCGAGGCGGCCCCCGACGCCGAGAACCGGGAAGCGCCGATCACCCTGCCCGCCATGGTCAACCATTCGGAATGGACCCACCGGCGCGGCACCAACACCCATGTCATCGCCCATCCGGCGCTCGGCGCGAACCTGAGCCAGGTCTGGAATGCACGTATCGGTGCCGGCGACGACCGGCGCCACCGGATCACCGCCGATCCGATAGTGGCGGGCGGGCGCGTCTTCACGCTCGACAGCCGCGCCACGGTCGCGGCGACCTCGACCGCGGGGCAGCCGCTCTGGCAGGCCGATCTGCGACCGTCGTTCGGGCAACGCGGCAGCGCCTCGGGCGGGGGGCTGGCCTATGGCACGGGGCGGGTCTATGCGACCACCGGCTATGGCGAGCTTGTGGCGCTCGACGCCACGTCGGGTGCGGTGATCTGGCGCCACCGCTTCAACGCGCCCGTGCCCGGCGCACCGACACTGGCCGGCAACAGCGTGTTCGTCGTCGCCGCCGATTCCTCGGCATGGGCACTCGATGCCGATACCGGCAAGGTCCGCTGGAGCCTGTCGGGCACGCCGGTCGGGCTGTCGCTGGCCGGCGGCGCAGGCCCCGCGATCACCGATCGCAACGTCATCCTGCCCCTGCCCTCGGGCGAGATCGTGGCGGCGACGCGGAATGACGGCGAGCGGTCATGGGTGTCGCGCGTGGCGGGCTCGCGCCCCGGTCAGGCCTATGCCCAGGTGCGCGACATCAGCGGCGATCCGGTGGTGCTGGGCGGCCGCGTCTTCGCCGCCAATCCCTCGGGCCGGCTCGCGGCCTTCGATGCCGCGACGGGCCGCCTCATCTGGTCGGCGCGCGAAGGCGCCTTCGGCCCGGTCTGGCCGGCCGGCGGCAGCCTGTTCCTGATCTCCGACGCGGGCGAGCTTGTGCGTATAGACGCCTCCGACGGCAGCCGGATCTGGGGGGTCGCGCTGCCCTACTACACCCGCGACCGCGAACGCCGCCGCGCCGAGATTTTCGCCCATTACGGGCCGATCCTTGCGGGCGGGCGGCTCATCGTGGCCTCCAACGACGGGCTGATCCGCAGCTTCGATCCGGTCTCGGGCGCGCTGATCTCCGAGGTGGAACTGCCGCGCGGGGCCACCACCAACCCGATCGTGGTCGATGGCACGCTTTATGTCGTGTCCACCGATGGGCAGTTGCACGCCTTCCGCTGACGGGATAGGGCAGCGCCCTTGCGCGGCGGTACGCGGCCGCCCGCGCCGCGGAGAGATGCCATGAGCTTCACCCTCGCCATCGTCGGGCGGCCCAATGTGGGCAAGTCCACACTGTTCAACCGCCTCGTCGGCAAACGCCTCGCGCTGGTCGATGACCAGCCCGGGGTCACCCGCGACCTGCGCGAGGGCGCGGCGAAACTGGGCGATCTGCGCTTTACGGTGATCGACACCGCCGGGCTGGAAGAGGCCACCGACGAAAGCCTTCAGGGCCGCATGCGCAAGCTGACCGAGCGCGCGGTGGACATGGCCGACATCTGCCTGTTCCTGATCGACGCACGCGCGGGCGTGTTGCCGGCCGACGAGGTTTTTGCCGACATCCTGCGCCGCCGGTCCGCCCATGTGATCCTCGGCGCCAACAAGGCCGAGGGGCGGGCGGGCGAGGCCGGGATGCTGGAAGCCTACGGCCTCGGGCTGGGCGAGCCGGTGGCGCTGTCGGCCGAACATGGCGAGGGGCTGGACGAGCTTTACCACATGCTGCGCCCCCTCGCCGCGGGTTTCGAGGCCCGCGCGGCCGAGGATACACCGGAAATCGACGTGGATATCGACGTGGACGACGCGGGCGAGTCCGCCCCCGATTACGCCCCGTCCGAACGCAAACCCCTGCAAATCGCCGTGATCGGCCGGCCGAATGCGGGCAAGTCCACGCTGATCAACCGCATCCTCGGCGACGACCGTCTGCTGACCGGCCCCGAGGCCGGCATCACCCGCGATGCGATCTCGGTCCGCACGGCGTGGATGGGCACGCCGGTGCGCATTTTCGACACGGCCGGCATGCGCAAACGCGCGCGGGTTCAGGAAAAGCTTGAAAAGCTGTCGGTCGCCGACGGGCTGCGCGCGGTCCGCTTCGCCGAGGTGGTGGTCGTGCTGCTGGATGCCGCGATTCCATTCGAGCAGCAGGACCTGCGCATCGCCGATTTCGCCGAGACCGAGGGGCGCGCGGTGGTCGTGGCGGTGAACAAGTGGGATCTGGAAGGGAACCGGCAGGAAAAGTTGCGCGAATTGCGCGCCGGGTTCGAGCGGCTTCTGCCGCAGTTGCGCGGGGCGCCGCTGGTCACGGTTTCAGCGGTGACGGGCCGCGGGCTTGACCGGCTGCACGCAGCGGTTCTGCGCGCGCATGAGGTCTGGAACCGGCGGGTGACCACGGCAAAGCTGAACCTGTGGCTGTCACAGATGACCGTGGCGCATCCGCCGCCGGCGCCATCGGGGCGCCGGATCAAGCTGCGCTACATGACGCAGGTCAAGACGCGCCCGCCCGGATTTGTGCTCATGTGTTCCAACCCCGAGGCGCTGCCGGACGCCTACAAACGTTATCTTGTCAACGGCCTGCGCGAGGCTTTTGACATGCCCGGCACACCGGTCAGATTGTTCCTCAGGTCGCAAAACGACAAGAACCCCTTCAAGGGACGCAGCAAGCCGGGGCCGTCCAAACTGCGCAAGCACCTTTCCGGGCGCGGCAAGGGCCCGGGTCAGGGGACGCGCTGACGCGCAGCGGTTCTGACGCCGGCTCAGAGGCTGCGCGGGATCTGCGCCATCAGCGACCCGGTCAACCCGCCATCCACCACCAGCTCCTGCCCGTTGACATAGGCCGCCGCCTCCGAGGCGAGAAAGAGCGCCGCGCCCGCCACATCCTCCAGCCGCCCCAGCCGGCGCAGCGGCACCGCGCCGGCCCGCGCCGCCCGGACCTTTTTATCCCGGTAGATCGGTTCGGACACACCCCCGTCGATCATCCCCGGCGCCAGCGCATTGACGCGCAGCCCCAGCGGCCCCCATTCCAGCGCCATCAGCCGCGTGAGCGCGGCCAGCCCGCCCTTCGCCGGGGCATAGGCATTGGTGCCGGGGCTGACGGCGATGCCGCCGATGGAGGTGACGTTGACGATACTGCCCGAGCCGCGCGCGATCATCCGGCGCGCCGAGGCGCGGGCCACGACAAAGGCGCCGTTGAGGTCGATTTCCATGATCCGGCGGAAATCATCGGCGGCAATGTCGAGCAGCGGGGCGAATTGCACGATCCCGGCGTTGTTCATCACCGCATCGGGGGCCGCATCGAGGCTGTCGAGCACCGCCTCGATCCGCGCCTCGTCGCAGACATCGCCGGCATGGGCGCTTGCCGCCGGCCCGAGCCGCGCCGCCAGCGCCGCGACCCTGTCGCCGTCGCGATCGAAAAGCGCAACGCGGTGCCCGCGCGCCACCGCCGCCTCGGCGATGGCGGCCCCGATGCCGGCCCCGCCGCCGGTGATGAAAATGAGTTGCGACATGCCGCCTCCTCGCTCATGTATACGGAGTGGCGCTTTGATAATACAGACTGCCGGCGTCAGATACCCCGAAAGCGCGCACGCCTACCAGCGCAGCACCGGCGCATCGCCGATAGGCAGCGGGCCCAGCCGGGTGCGCCCGCCCCGAAAGCTCAGCGGCAGGTCGAGCACGCCGCCCTCCTCCATCGTGGCCAGCGCGTTCGTCCATGTCTCTCCGGCATCGGGGTGCAACAGCCCCAGCGCGACGATCCGCGCCATCAGGTCGCGCCAGTCGCGGATGCGCAGATCGAGCCGGCCGGTCAGTTCCCCGTCCGAGGCGACGTTCAGCGTGCCCGCCCCGTCGATCCGCGCCGCGCCCCAGTCGATGCCCAGCGCCTCGACCGCGATTTCCTCGGGCACCGGGTCCGCCGCGTGATGACGGTCGAGCGGGGCACGCAGCGCCAACGCCGCCGATACCCGAAGGTCGAGCGGATCGGCCAGCGGCCAATCCTCGGCCCAGTCCGCCCGGTCGAGCCCCAGCGCGGCAAGCGCGCCGAAATCGGCGCGCAGCCCGCCCAGTTGCGCCTCCAGTTGCAGCCGGTCGGCGGCGCCGGGCGCGGCCTCCAGCGTCAGGTCGAGCGCGGCGAGGGCCGCGCGCCAGCCGGCGCGGGCATCGACCTCCACTGCCGCCGCGCCGGCGGTCAGGGCAGCGAAAGCCAGCGACGGCCCGTCAAGCCGCAGTTCGGCGCCCATGCCACGGCCCCGCAGATCCACCACCTCGTGCCCGCCCAGCATCAGCGTGTGCTGCTCGGCCATGGGCAGCCGCAGCCGCAGCGGAAGATCAGCCTCGACCCGCGCCACGGGCGCCGCCCATGACAGCCCGAGGAACGGATCGGCCAGATAGGGTGCGTCGAGTTGCATCACCATCCGCCCCGGAAAACCCGACATCGAGATCCCGTCATGCCCGGCCAGCCGGCCCGACAGCGTCTGCGCCTCGAACCACGCGGCGGCTTGCTGGCGCGAGTATTCGGCCGCGCCGAACCACAGGCCGGACCATGCCAGCGCCAGCCCGCCCGCCAGACCCAGAAGACCCTTGCCCAAGAAACCCACTGCCCGCCCTTTTCCCTAACCGTGAAATCGTATCTACAGATGGCATCGACGGGGAGCCAGTGCGATGGCAAACACGGATTTGTGGGTTTTCGGCTACGGCAGCCTGATGTGGAACCCGGGCTTTGCCTATGCCGAGCGGCGTCTGGCCCGGCTGGACGGGTTTCACCGCTCTTTCTGCATGCGCTCGATCCACCACCGCGGCACGCCCGAGGCGCCAGGGCTGGTGCTGGCGCTCGACGCGCTGCGCGGGTCCTCCTGCGCCGGGGTCGCCTATCGCGTGCCGCCCGCGCAGACCGGGGCGACGCGCGACTATCTGCGCGCGCGCGAACTGGTCTCATCCGCCTATCTGGAGACCGAGCAGCAGCTTGCGCTGCAGGGGGCGGGCAGCGTGCCCGCGCTGACCTTCATCGTCGATCCCGACCATGTGCAATACTGCGGCGGGCTCGATCTGGAGGAACAGGCCCGCATCATCGCCCGCGCCGTGGGCGGGCGCGGGCCCAATACCGAATACCTCTGGAACACCGCGGCGCATCTGGTCGAATTGGGGATCGAGGATTCCGAATTGTCCTGGCTTGCCGAGAAAGTGCGCGCTTTGGCCTGAGCCGCCGGGGTAACGAAAGCCTGAGCCGCCGCGCCCGGGATGTAAGCGGATTGTAAGTTGGCAGCGGCAGGGCGGTTGCCTATGTTGGCGCCAGTTTTACGAGGACAGACCCGCCAGATGCGACCCATAGGCGAATCCGAACCGCAATTCTCGCATCCCGTGCGGCAGTTGACGATGATGCTGATCGTGCTGGCGCTGGTGGCGGTCGGCGCGTGGCTGGCCTTTCCCCGGGTCGCGGGGGTGTTTCTGGCCAATATCTGGCTCAACGGGTTCATCGCGCTGGTCTTCGTGATCGGGATCGTGGCCTGTTTCTGGCAGGTGCTGCAACTGTCGTCTTCGGTCAGCTGGATCGAGGGTTTTGCCGCCGAGCGGCCGGGCCATGACATCACCATCGCGCCGCGCCTTCTGGCGCCGCTGGCGGCGCTGTTGCGCTCGCGCGGGTCGCGCAGCCATATCTCGGCCTCTTCTGCGCGCTCGATCCTCGATTCGGTGGCCACCCGGATCGATGAAGAGCGTGACATCACCCGCTATATCATCAACCTGCTGATCTTTCTGGGCCTGTTGGGCACCTTTTATGGCCTTGCGACCACGGTTCCGGCGGTGGTCGATACGATCCGGTCACTGTCGCCGGCCGAGGGCGAAAGCGGCGTTGCGGTCTTCGACCGGCTGATGACCGGGCTGGAGGCACAGCTTGGCGGGATGGGCACGGCCTTTTCGACCTCGCTTCTGGGGCTGGCGGGCTCGCTCGTTGTGGGGCTTCTGGAATTGTTCGCGGGCCACGGCCAGAACCGGTTCTACCGGCAACTGGAGGAATGGCTGTCCTCGATCACCCGCCTCGGCACCGTGGGCAGCGAGGGCGAGGGCGGCACGGACCAGACCGCGATGGCGGGCATGCTCGACTACATGGCCGAGCAGATGGATGCGATGCAGGCCATGGCCTCCGAAGCCACCCGCGCGCGGGCCGAGGCGGAGGCGCGGCTGGGCACGCTGGCGGCGACGATGGAGCGGCTGGCCGAGCGCAGTGCCGACGAGGCCGATACCGGCGCCGCGCTGTCGCGGATCGCCGAGGGGCAGGAAAGGCTTGTGGCGCTCATGGCCGAGCGCGCGGAACAGGTCGGCCCCGACGGGCTGGATGCCGAGGCCCGGATGCGGCTGCGCTCGATCGACGTGCAGCTTGTCCGCATCCTCGAAGAGCTTTCGGCCGGCCGGCTGGAAAGCACCGCGGAATTGCGCAGCGACATCGCGCAACTGACCAACGCCATTCGCCAGTCTTCCCGCGGTGCCCCGGTGACCTACGACAGGGGGGGCTGAGCCGTGGCCCTCTCCCGCCGCGCCGGCCAGCGGGTCACGGCCTCGATCTGGCCCGGCTTCGTCGATGCGATGACGGCGCTGCTGCTGGTGCTGTTCTTCGTCATCTCGATCTTCATGATCGTCCAGTTCACCCTGCGCGAAACCATCACCACCCAGGACGGAGAGCTTGACGCGCTCGCGGCACAGGTGGCCAACCTGACCGACGCGCTGGGCCTGTCGCGCGAACGGGTCGGCGTTCTGGAGGGCGAGGTCGCGGGCCTGACCGGCAGCCTCGATCAATCCGAAGCGATGGTGGCGGCGCTGACCGCGCAGGTGGCCCGGACCGAAGGCGCACTGGCCGCGGCCGAGGGCCGGATCGCCAGTTTCGAGGAGCAGGTCGCAAGCCTTCTGGCCCAGCGCGATACCGCCCGGGCCGAAGGGGCCGCGCTGGCCGCCGATGTCGCCGCGCTGGAGGATGCGCAGACCCGGCTGATCGGCGAACAGGAGGCGCTGCAACTGGCGCTCGCCCGGGCCCGCGACGAGATCGACGCGCAGGAAGAGGCCGCGCGCCTCGCCGCCGCCCAGCGCGAGGCGGTGGAGGCCGCGCTGGCCGAGATGCGCGCCCGGGCCGAGGCGGGGGAGGCCTCGCTCGCCGATGCGCTGGCGCGGCTGAGCGCGGC
>SKUV01000178.1 GCA_007129775.1 Paracoccaceae bacterium
GGTTCAGCCCCGATTGCGGCTGCAAGAAAATATCGCCGCGGGTGGTGAACAGGGACCGGCCATCGAGTTCGAGCGCCGCTGTGGCGATGACGATGTCACCGCCTTCCGAAAATTCGAGATTGGTGCCCAGCCGCAAGGTGCCCGCGCCGGTGGCGCGGAAGTCGTTGGGCAGCCCGTTCTTGGGCGGCTCGAACGCGACAAGCCGCGCCTCCGTGTCCGAGGCGACGAAGAAATCGACAGCACCCGCGGCCGAGAGCGTCACGTCAACCGCCCCCCCGCCGAACGCGGCGATTTCCGGCGCGATCAGCGGCCGCGTGTTGTCGCCCAGCCGCCCGTCAGGCGCCGCGAGCGCGATCGTGCCGGCGCGCACATTCGGCCCCGGCACCCCGGAGGCCGCGCGCAGGTTTCCGCCATGGGCCGAGATCGACACCAGTCCGGGCGAAAACACCTGCCCCAGGCGCAGATTACCCGCCCCGGCGATATGGATATCCTTGGCCCCGCGGGCATCGACGAAGCTGCCCGCGAAAGGTGTGGAGACAATCATCGGCGCATCGGGCGCACCGATGCCGCCCGCGCCGGATTCGAGCAGGATCTCGCGGCCCTCGACCTTGTCGAATACCTGCATGCCGGGCGTGTCGGGAAGGTTCTTGCCGCCGAACAAGAGCCCCTCGGCCGAAACGATGCGCACGATGTCGCCGCCGGTGGCGCGTTCGATGATGATCGTCTGTTCCGAGCCCAGCAGCAGATCATCGC
The DNA here is from genome assembly GCA_007129775.1 of Paracoccaceae bacterium. Lineage (GTDB taxonomy): Bacteria > Pseudomonadota > Alphaproteobacteria > Rhodobacterales > Rhodobacteraceae > Rhodobaculum. The sequence continues at coordinate 754 of SKUV01000178.1, forward strand.
CCGCCTCGGCGATCACGTGGCCGGTGGCGGCGATGTCCACATCCTCCAGCATGCGCAGTTCGACCCCGCCCTCGATGGGGATCAGGTCGGTCCGCTCGGCGGCCCAGAGCGCGGCGATGGTCATCTCGTCCAGAACATCGCCGGCCTTGAGGATGATCGGGTCTTCGCGGTTGCCGATGCTGCGCTGGGCGATCAGGGTCACGCGGTTGCCGATGACGTTGGGCACCTCGATCCGCGGGTCGGTATCCGTCGCGTCCGAGAAGAACTCGGCGCGCAGGCCGCGTTGCAGACGCTCTTCCGACAGGAAGACCTCGGCGTTGCGCGCGGCCAGGAGATCAGGGTCCACGCTGACCCGCGACGGATCATAGGGCTGGTCGCCGTATTTCAGATAGATCCAGTGATAGCTGTCCGTGCGCTCTTTCGCCTCGGCCACGATCCGTTCTTCGGGGATGCCGGCGTCGATCAGGGCGTTGAACTCGTCTTCGCTGAACTTGAAATCGAAATTCGGGTCATAGTCGAGGTATTCGAACTGCGGGCCGTCCTCGCGGAACCGCTCCAGGTCGACCTCCACGGGAACGCGGCGCAGGGCCCAATGGGCCTCGTAGGCGTCGATTTCGGCGGCCAGCAGATCGACGCTGTTCTCGGCTATGGCAGCGGCGTCGCGTTCGGGATCGCCGGTGGCGACAAGGCCCAGATCTTCCCACAGCGCCTCCAGCAGGCCCGCCACGGCGCGGCGGTCGATGGTTTCGCTGCCGTCGCGGTCGAGGATGCGGCCGGTGGCGGCGCGCAACCAGACATCGCCGGTCAGCGATTCCACCTGCCCCAGCATCAGGTTGCCCGCGGGCGCCTCGATCCAGATGCTGCCGCGCGCGGTGGCATCCAGCCGGGCCCTGGCGTCGAGCCCCTGAAAGACACCCAGGGGCGCGCCTGCCGTACCGATGCTGCCGGATTTCGCCGTAAGATCGACAGTCAAGCCCCCAACGCCCCACCAGCCCGCGCTGGTCGGCCGGTCCGGCGCCTGAAGGATGGAGCCCGCGGATTCGAGCACCACATTGGTGCCGGTCACCTGCAACGGCACCATGTCGCCGCGCAGGCCGCGGATCAGCACCTCGCCGCCCGCGCTGGCCGACAGCGTGCTGCCCGGGGTCTGGTCGATCTCGAGGAAGCCGGTGGTGGCGCGTTCCGTCTCGCCGCCATAGATGATCTGGCCCCAGTTGGTGGCGCCGACCGCGCGGCGGCGGATGTCGAAGCTTGCGCCGGCGACATCGACCGCGGCGTTGAATTCCGCATTGCCCAGCGCCATGGCCGACCGCACGCTGTCGGTCAGGATCGACCCGGCGGTGGAGGTCACGCGCGTATCGCCGCTGGCGTTGAAGACCTGGCTGGCAAAGCGCACATCACCGGCGCCGGTGATGTCGATATTGCCGCTTTCATGTCCCTGAAAGACGATGGCCAGTGGCTGCGACGCCATGATCCGGTGCGTATCGAACTGCCGGATCGTTCGGACACCACCGCCCGACTGCACCAGCACCGTTTCGCGCCGGTAATCATAGCCGTTCGCGGCAAGGTCGGAATTGTTGGAAGTGAACGAGTAGGCGATGCGATCGCGCAGATCGAAATCCTCTTCCACGCCGATGATCGCTCCGGTCACGGTATTTTCGGTGATCAGGCGCAGACGGTTGAAGCGCAGATACCAATTCCGCGGAATCACGTATTCGGCCGTCGCAGGGTCGAGGGTGATCGTTGAATCGAAAAACGTCCACGAGCCAGCAATATTCAACAACTCGGTCCGGCTGCGCCGCACCTGACCGCCCGTCGTCATTGTATAGACGGTCTCGCGCGGCGTCAGCGGGACGATCTGCCCCGTCTCGACATCGCCGAAACCGCCCAATCTGTCACCGGTATCGACGATGCGGATGCGCCCCGAGACAGCCTCTGCCCCGGTGGAGATCGCATTGAAGACCAGCGGCAGGGACGATTGGCTTTCAACGTTCACATGGCCATAGCCATGGGCGACGATCAGCCGCCCGCGCCCGCCCGCCAGCGGCCCGCCGGTGGACATGACTGTCCCGATCAGGTCGATCTGGCCGCCCTTGGTGACCATCGGGTCGACCTCGATCGTGCCGGTATCGACGTTATACCAGACCGAGCGGTTGGCATCGATCAGGCTCAGCGCCGAGCCGCCGCCGCGCGGAAGACGGCCAAGCTGCGGATCATCGGGGTTCGGGTCCAGCCCCGGGCTGTAAAGCAGGATACGCCCGGTCTCGATCTGATTGGCGACAAGGTATTGCGCGATGGCCGCATCGATCCCTGAGCCGATCAGCGCATACCAATTGGTCTCGCCCGACTGGATGGTGCCGTCGATATTGATCACCTGCGCGCTGATGAACACGTTGCCCAGCGCGCGCAGCGTGCCCGGCGTGGCGACGTCGCGCACGAATTCGCCGGGGTTCTGGATCGTCCACTGATCCAGGTTTCCGGTCTGACCGCGATAGCCCAGATAGGCTTGATGGCTCAGACCCTCCCACTGCTCGAACCAGTCGCGGTAAAGGCCGCGCGGGTCGCGCCCGAAGCTCTGCACGCCTTGCCCGCCGACGAGGAAGAAATCCCCGCCCGATTCGATGGTCACGGATTTGCCCGCCACCTCTGCCCCCAGCACGAGGATGGAGCCATCCAGCGTCGTCACCCCGATGGCCCCGCCAAGGTTTTCCACATCGCCGGTGATCAGGATATCGGCCGGCAATTCGCCCGCCGCCGCCACATGGGTGCCGGTGATGGTGATCACCGGGTCACTGCCGCTTGTGGTCAGCAACGAGAAGGCGGCCACGCCGCCCTCCTGCTGCGCCAGCGCGTTCAGGTCGGCATTGGTTTCCACGGGGATGAAGTTCATCCGGATCAGCCCGGCCTCGCGGAAGGGGATCTCGGCGCCCGCGATCTCCATCGTCGCCGGAGAGGCGTTGACCACCGTGATCGAGGCATCGCCGCCGCGCGCGATCAGGCTGCCGGTGCCTTCCATTCGCCGGGTCACGAGGTCGATATTGCCGCCCGCGGCAAAGAGTTCGGACACAAAGACGTAATCGCCCCGCGCACCTGCCCCGCCCAGCGCGTCGAGCCGGCGTTCGATTTCATCGATTTCTTCCAGCAGGGGCGCATAGGGGTCGAAGCCCGCGGCGATCAGGGCATCCCGCTCGGCGTAAAGCTCGTCCAGATATTCGGCCAGCGCGGTATTGCGCAGCCGGTTTTCCTGATAGCTTACAAAGACCCCTTCCGAGGCGCCTCCAAGCGTGACCTCGCCATCCTCGTCGATCAGCACCGACAGATCGCCATAGGCACCGGCCTCGATCTGCCCGTCGATCCGCATGCGCGCACGGCTGTTCACAACGGATAGCCCGCCCTCGAGATCGGGGTTGTATTCACCCGAGATGATCGCGCCCAGGGCGCCGGTGATCACGCTCAGCGCGTTGCGGATGCTGAAAAAGCCGTAAGCGTCTACAAAGCCCGCCTCGGAGACCAGTTCGACATCGCGCGCGGCACGGATGCTCGCGTCTTCGCGCATCGTCACTAACGGATCGACGGTGGCGCGCGCCTCGGCCCAGTTCATCACCAGCGGAAGGAGGTCGGGCGAGTTGTTGATCACCCGCACCTCGGCATTCAGCGCGACGGTCTGGAAACCGGTCTCGTCGCGCCCGGCCAACAGGCGGACCGAGCCGCGGTCGCTGTCGATCGCGGCATCGCCGCGCAGGTCGATCCGCGGGCGGATGACGGCATCGACGAAGGCACGGCCGCGCGGCTGCGCCAGCACGAGCGACCAGGTGCGCACGAAGGTTTCCGCCCGCGCAACGATGTCGTTGCGGTTGACGACGACCACATCGCCGACGCCCCACAGCCGCGCATCTTCGATCAGAACATTGGCGCGGCGGTGTTCGATATCGATATTGGTTTCGACCCGCGGGTAATTCGCGACGCCGCCGGTGGTGATCCGGCCCAGATCGGTCACATCGGTGTTGGTGGTCAGCGCCACGCGGATGCCATCGCCGCGGTGGAAGGGCGAGCGGAATTCGCGCAAGGTCGCGCCGCCGCCGATGGTCAGTTGCGTGTCGATCTCGATGTTCAGATGGGTCTCCAGACCGGTGACGCCGACGCCAGCGGCAAAGCCGTTGCTGCGCGCGGTATAATCGAAGGCCCCCGCCAGCGGGGTGTTCGGCGCGAAAAAGGTCTGATCCCGCACGAAGGCGTTACGCAAAAAGGTCTGGTTGGCCAGCACGTTGATCGTTGGTGCCGTGATATCGGCCTCCACCACGGTCACCAGCCGCGCCGGGGCGCTCAGCGAAGCCGTGCCCACATCGGTCAGCAGGCGCACACGCGCGCCCTCGAAAACGCTCAGGCGGGTGGCGTTCAGACGGCTGTCGAACTGGCTGCGCCGGTCGCCGCCCACGGTGACGGTGCCGACAACCGTGCCGACCGGACCGCCGCGCAGGATCATGCGGGTATCGGGGTTGATCTCCAGAATGGCCGTGGCGCTGTCGGCGACACCGAAGGCGCCCTTGCCGGATATCGTGTCTGCGAAGGAGGTATCGCGTCCCAGCGCGCGCACCGTCACATCGCCATGGCTGAGCACACCGTTCACTGTCGTCAGTTCCACCCCGACGGTGGAATTCATCTCGACCTTGCTGCGCGTCAGCCCCTTGGCCGCCGCGCCCGAAATGGCCACGCCGGTGCTGGCCGCAAGCCCGCGGGAATTGCCCTGCGCCTCGACCCGCACATTGCCGTGGATGGACTCGATCGACTGGGCCGTCAGCAGGATCTCGCTGCGCCCGTCGTAAAGCGTGTCGGAATAGGCGCCCGCGCCCGCCGCACCGGTCGAGAGTGCGCTGGATTGCGCAAAGGTCGACACAAGGCCCGCCGCGCTCGCCGCCATGCCTTCGGCATCGCGCGAGATGACCGAGACGCTGCCGCCCACAAGCGTGGTGCCGTTGCCCAGCACCTGCGCCACCGCCGTGCGTTCGGCCCTCGCCCATGACAGCCCCGCCGCGGCGCCACCCGCAATGGTCGCCGCATTGGCCTCGGCCGACACCTCGCCCGCGTTCACCGCCTCGATGGTCAGCACGCCATCCGCCGCGCTCAGCAGCGCCGTGCCCAGATTGACCGTGGCAAGCGAGCGGTCGCGCGCGGTGCTGACCACCCCGGCAAGCCCCGCCGCAACGCCACCCGCCGCGGCGATCCCGCGGGTTTCCACGTTGCCTTCCCGGCGCGCGGCAACCTCGATACTCGGGCCGAAAATCTGCGCATCGTCCAGCAATGTGCGCACGTTGCTGTCGCGGATGGTGGACTGATAGGTGGCGCCAATCCCGGCGCCCCCGCCCGCCATGGCAAAGTTGCTGGCCCGCGCCACCCCGACTTCGGAGCTTATGATCCGCACATCGCCTTCGGCGATGATGCTGACACTTCCCTCCAGCACCACGTTGACCGACCGTGCGATTCGTGCGCTGGAAATCGCCGCCGCGCCCGCAATCAGGCCCGCAGACCCGGCATAGGCGTTCTGGTCGCCATCGTTGCTAATGACCCGCGCCTTGATGTTAACGCCCCCGCCTGCGGTCAGTTGCGCACCGTCCTCGATCCGCGTGGCCACGTTGGAGCCGCGCTTGAGAACGGTGATCCCGCCGGATATCGCCGCGACCGTCGCGACAGCGCCCGCACCGGCCGTCATCTCGATCTCGCCCTGCTCGATCGCCTCGACCCGGATGCTACCGCCCGCCTCGATCACCGCGCCCGCGCCCACCACCGCGCGGATCGCATCGGTCTGCGCATCGGCATAGATGTCTTCGAGGTTCATGGACTGCCGGTCGGCCGCCGCCTCGCGCATCACATTGCCCGTCTGGGCGTCCTTTTCGGTCAGATCCGCGCGCCCGGCCGGGCGGTTCTCTTCATCCCGGACCTCCTTATCGTAGGGATCGTTGCGCATTGAAGAGGTGACGATCCTGCCGCGCTCCCGCGTCTGCTCCTCTTCTTCGTCATTCAGCCGGTCGTCGGAACTGGCGGCGAAGCTGGCGATGATCGCAGCCCCGGCAAAGCCGGCAAAGCCGCCGGCACTACCGACCACCGCACGCGCATTCAGATCACGCTGGCCATTCGCCCAGATCTGGACGGAATCGCGCGCGCGCAGGACAGACCCGTCACCTACCCCGGCAAAGACGGTGTTGCGCACATTGGTCACGCCGATCGAGGCACCGACCCCGGCAATCCCCCCGGCGGCGACGGCGCCGAGCATCATGTCCTGCTCGAAGATCTGCAACGCAGTCACGTTGATCGCACTCGGCCGAAGCGTGGGCGATTGCCCGATCTGCACATTCTGACCGACACGGGCCAGCACGCGCTGCTCGAAGGCGGAAATGATGGTCGATCCAGAGATCCCGAGCGCGGCGGCAACGCCAGCCGACCGCGCCCGCGAGACGGACTCGAGCCGCGAACTCGCCGCGATATTGACGGACCGCCCCGCCGCGATGGTGACGGGCCCCGCCGGGCCCAGATCGATCACGGGCGGGCCGAAAATGTCGCCGTCATCCAGATGCAGATCAAGGTTGCGCGGCGGCAGACCATTGCCGCCCACATCGGCGATGACCTCGTCCTCGGCCTTGATGACAAGGACGGTGCCCGCGATGCCGACAATCCCCGCCACTGCGACCGTGCCGGCATTATGCTCCAAGAAGCGCGGGTTGCGCGCGGCGACGCGCACATCGCGCGCCGCCGTGATCTCGGCGTTGCGAATGCCGGCATAGGTGGCGTTGCGCGACACCAGCGATTCCACCACCCCGGCGACGCCGGCAACGCCGCCAAAGCCGCCGCTGAGCGAGAATTTCGACACGTGTTCCGGCGCAAGGGCGCGCACAACCACATCCTGGCCCGCGTTGACGATGCTGTCGTCGATCTCGGCCACGGTGGTCTTTTTCAGCGAGCCCACATCGACCAGCGCGCCGACCCCCGCACCGCCGACCCCCACGCCCAGCACCGCCGAAACCGTGCGGATATCGGTGGCATTGCCGGCGAAGACGCCGACATCGTCTTGCGACGTGACAGCGGAGCGCGCGACGCGCGCCATCACGTTGTCACGCAGGACCAGGACCGGCACCTGAACGGCGACGCCCAGCCCGCCGCCGATCCCGCCGGTGATCGCGACACCGCGCACCTGCGTCTGGTTGTCGGCGACGACATGCACGCCGGTGCGCGTTCCCACCAGCCGGTCCATATCTTCGCGCTCGAGCGCGGCGACCCCCTGGGCCGGCGTATCCTCCGACAGGGTCCGGACCTGCGAGTCGACGATCTCGGCCAGCACGTCGGCGCGCGTGGTCACCACCGCCACCGACACCCCGACACCGATCACGCCGCCGAAGGCGATCGCGCCGTTGACGGAACTGTCGCTGCTGGTGTCCACCACACCGCCGGAGTTCTCGATGTCATCGAATGTGGTGTTGTCGCCGCCGCCAGCGGCGCCCATCGAGCCGCCGTTGATGGCCTGCACCAGCACGGTATCACCAGCAATCACCTCGCTGTCGGCGATCCGGGCCGCCGTATCATCCTCGATCAGCGTGAGCGAGATGGAGCCCGTGATGCCGGCCGCGCCGCCAACCGACGAGCCGACGGAGGCGGATTTGAGGCTGGCCGCGCCCTCGGTCGTCACGAGCACGTTGCCGGTGGTGGTGATGTCGGAGCCCAGCACCTCGGCCCGGCTCGACCCGCGTTGCTGCGACACGGCGATCGCCGCGCCCGCGCCCACCTGCCCGGCCACCGCGACCTGCAGAACGAAGGTGTTCATCGCCTGCGCCCGATCCGACGCGAGCACCAGATGGCCCGCGACCTCCAGCGTGGCGTCGCGCACCAGCGCCCGGGTCGTGCTTTGCGCCAGATTGACCCCGACAGAGGCCGACACCGCCACGCTGGTCGAGACGCCGCCGGTCATCGCCAGCGCCATGGAGCGGCTGCTGTCGGCGCTTTGCAGGTTCACATCGCCCTGACTATCGACGCTGGCGAAATCGATCACCGCCTCGGTCTGTGCATCAAGCTGCGACACCGCCAGCGTCGCGCCGATGGCGATGCTGCCATCGGTGGCCACGATAAGCCCGGCGATCCCGCGCGAGATCCCGTCGCTTTCCGCGGTCATGTCGATGCTGTCGGCCCGCAAGACGCTGGTCGTCGTCGAGGCGCCCTGCACCCGCGCGCGCACCAACTGGTCATGGCGGGCGATGCCCGCGCCCGCGCCGATGCTGACATTGCCGCCAACCTGCGCGCCCACCGACACGCCTGCTGCGCGGGCCTTGTTTTCGGCCGATATGGTCA
>SKUV01000018.1 GCA_007129775.1 Paracoccaceae bacterium
CATCACAAGGTGCACAAGCCGCTGCTGGGCCGCCGTGGAAAGCCCGAGGAAATCGCCGCCGTGGTCGCGATGCTATGCGGCCCGGACGGGCGCTACATGACCGGACAGGTGGTGCATGTGAACGGCGGAACCTATCTGCCATGAGCGCAGGCCACGCCCTCTTCCTTGCGCGCTGCGCACTGCCGTCGGTGGAATCGTCGGCGCGCGCGGGCAAGCCGCGCCTGCGCGGTCCGAGTTTCTACGCCGACGAGGGTATGGGGCGCCACTCGCAAGATGCAATGGTCCTCGCGCCCAAGGTGGCTCTGATCGGCCATGCGCGCGGCGCGGGGGGCAGCGCCGCCGGACCGGGTGCGCGCGCCATCACGGGTGGTGGACCAGCGAGGTCTTGCGGCCTTTCGCACAGAATGAACGACAGGACGGAGATTACACAATGAATGTTCACAACAGCACGGCGGAGACGGACATGACGGTGTCGCAAACACTGGCGGAATGGGGCGCGGCGCTGACCGAAGGTGCCCTGCCGGAGCCGGTGCGCACGGCCGTCGCCGACAGCGTGATCGACACGGTTGGCTTGTCGGTTGCGGCCGCCGAAACCGACTATGGCCGCGCGATACGCACCGCGGCCGACACCCCGGGCAATTGCACGGTTTTCGGCGCGGACGAACGGCGCAGCGCTTATGACGCGGCGCTGATCAACGGCACCACAGCGCATGGCGAGGATTTCGATAACACCTACGAAGGCTGCCCGGTCCATTCCGGCGCAGTGGTGGTGCCCGCCCTGTTTGCGGCGGGTGAAATGCACGGGCTGAGCGGTGCGCGCGTAGCGCTGGGGATGACGGCGGCGATCGAATTGATGAACAGGCTCGGCGCCGTGGCCCAGAAGGGCGTCCATTCGCAGGGTTTTCACCCGACCTCCGTGCTGGGCACGATGGGGGCGGCGTTTGGCGTCGCGGTGGCCCGGGGCGCCAACGCCGCGCAGATCTGCGACACGCTCGGGGTCGCGGCCTCGATGTCGTCGGGCATCATCGAATACCTGGCCGATGGCACCTGGACCAAGCGTATGCATCCTGGCTGGGCGGCGCAATCGGGCCTGCGCGCAGCGGCGATGGGGATTGCCGGCTTTCGCGGCCCGGTCAGCGTGATCGAAGGAGTGCACGGGCTCTACAAGGTATTCGCGCCCTCGATCACCCCGGATTTCAGCTTGCTGACCGACGGGCTGGGAGATCACTGGACCTCCGCCGACGTCGCCTTCAAGCCCTATGCCTGCGGAACGATGACGCAACCCTATATCGACTGTGCCGTGCGCCTTGCAACGCGCGGGATCACGCCCGACCAGGTTGCCGAGATCGTCTGCAAAGTGGGCGAGGGCACCGTACACCGCCTTTGGGAGCCGCTCGCGCTCAAGCAGAACCCACCGACACCCTATGCGGCCAAGTTCTCGGGGCCCTACACCGTGGCGGCGGGGCTGGTCTATCGAGCTGCAGGGCTTGCCGAATTCACAGAAAGCGCGCTGGCCGACCCCGATGTGCAGGCGGTGGCCCGCAAGACGCGCTTCGTGATCGATCCCGATAACGAATACCCGGCGAATTACACCGGCGATGTGGAGATTCGCCTGACGTCGGGCGAGGTGGTGACCGAACATCAGGCCCAGCTCCGCGGCGGCGCCCGCGAACGGATGGACCGGGCAGAGCTTGTCACGAAATGCGCCAGGAATCTCGCCTTCGCCAACTGGACCGGCGCTGCCGCAGACGATATTGCCCGCTTCGCCGACAATCTGTTCACCGAAGCCCGCCCCTTTGATGTGCGGTTCATGGCAACGTTACCGGGCAAGACACGGAACGCCTGAAGCCGGTGTTCGACGCGGAAAACCCGATCGGTGCAACCGGGTTCATGGGGACCCGGGACACGACCAGGCCTTGCTTCCCGACGACCAAGTCGCACATCCGCCATCTGGTGGGAAATTCTGCCTGGGAAGGCCGCGCGGCCAACGTCTTCGAAAAGCGCGGTGACGTTCTCTCGATACGCCAAGAACGATCACTTGGGCTTTCAGATCTACTGAATCCGGGCGGGTTCCCGGAGATATCGTGATCCGGGCGGAACGGGCTGCGGCCTTGTGGGTGGAGGTGCGCTCATGCGTGGTTTTCCGTCTCACAATGACCGATTCCCGATCTGCGCGCATCTACGAGTTGGGCGGCGCGGTGAATGCGATGGGCGGGGTGGCGCGGATGGCGGCCTCGCCGCCGGCGCGTTCGATCATCGCGGCCTGATCGGCGAAGGCGCGGGCGGCAGGCTTCGAGCCTCGCCCACGCATTCGATCAGCTTCCAGTTGCGCCAGCGCAGCATGAAGATGCCTGTGGGTGCGCCCACGGCATGGTATTGCGACAGCACCGCGCGGTCGGGATCGGCGCCCTCGGCGATCTGCAGAAGGTCGCGCCCGACGCAGGGCCTCCATCGTCGCATTTTCCGGCCTGTAGGAGCCGCGCAGCTTGGGCAATGGCAGGGTAATCGGGCGGATAGAGGGGGTAGAACTCCTCGGGCGCGGTTCACGGTCGGGGCGTCGGGCGCGTGCTGTGCGGCGCCTGTCGTCCCTTCCGGAACGGGGTCTCAGGCGGCGAGGCGGGCGCCGAGGGTGGTCAGAACCCAGCGGCCCAGTTCCGGGATGACCTCGCCCGCGGCGCTGTTGAACGCTTCGACCAGCGGCAGCGCGGCGCTGGTATCCGCGGCCACCGAGGTTTCGAAGACCCGCGCCGCGATGATGACGGCATCGCGTTCGCGCACCAGCCTTGCGTTCAGGCGGATGCGCACACGGGCGCTGCCGTCCGGCGCGATCTCGGCCTGAAAGTCGCTCAGGGTTCCGATCAGGGCGAAATCGCCGCCGGCGCCGACCGGACGGCGGCCGACGAAGCGCAGCCCGCCACTGTCTTCGAGGTTGCGCACGATCAGACCCTGCACCAGCGGCGCCACCGGGTCCGACCAGCGGGCACCGGGCAGGTATTGCGCCTCGAGCGGGGTCGGCCGGATCAGGATGCGGTCATTGTCGAGCACGCCGGCCACTTCGGGCAATTCCACCACCAGCGCGCGCGCCAGCGGACGGCCCGCGGCGCGCGGGCCCAGTGCCGGGTCAAGCCGCAGGTCATAGACCGCAAGCGGCGTTGTCGCCTCGCCGATGGCCGAGATCGCGCCGCAGCCCGACAGGGCCGGTGCGGCCAGTGTCGCGAGACCTGCGAGGACAAAGGCACGGCGGGGCAGGGGGGCGGCAGCGGCGGCGGTCATCGGCGGAACTCCGGGGTCTGACGGTTCAGCAGGAAACGGGTCGGGTCGCGTTCAAGCTGGCGCGCGACCCGTTCGAGGCTGGCGATCAGCGCGCGGCTTTCGCGCGCCAGCCGCGTATACTGCGGCAGCCCGGCTCTGGCAAATTCCAGCACCGGGCCCTCGGCGCCGGCCACCATACCGCTCAGATCAGCAAAGGCGGTGGCCGCGGCATCCGCGGCGCGGCGCAGATCGGCGGTGACTTCGGGCAGATCGTCCGAGACCTGCCCGAGCGCGCTGTCGAGCCGCGCCATGACGGCGCGCAGGTCGGCGGTGATCACGCCCAGATCCTCGTCCAGCACACGGGTCGCGCCGTCGAAGGTCCGCTCGGCGGCGGCAAAGGCGGATTCGCCTGCCGCAAGCGCCTCTTCGATGGCGGCCAGGGTCTGGTTGGCGCGACTGAAGGTGCCGGTGATCTCGTCAAGCGTGTCGCCGCCGGCCTCGGCCAGAGCCGCGATCCGGGCGGAGGCGTTCTGCAGATCGTCGCCCACGGCGTCGAAGACGCGGCTGGCGGTATCGGTGGCGGCGCGGATATCGGCGATGATCAGGGGCAGGTCGTCCTCGGTCACCGTGGCGACGGCGTCGATGGCCCGGGTCGCGCTGGCCACGGCCGCGCGCGTCTCGGTGACCAGCGCCGTGGCGTCCCCCTCGACGAAGCGCTCCACGCTCGCGGCGGTGCGCTCCACCGAGGCCAGCGTCTCGCCCAGCCCGGCCAGTGCGGCATCGGCGGCGGCGATGGTGGCCTGCGCCTCTTGCAACCGGGCGCGGGCCTCGGTGCCGGCGGTGCCGAATTCGGCCAGCACGGCGCCGGCCTCGCCGCCCAGCGCCGCGATCTGTGTGGCGAGCGCTTCGTTCGTGGCACGCAATTCGGCCGTCAGCGCCGGCAGATCGGCGGCGAGGAAGGCATCGGCACCGGCGAAGGTGCCGGTGGCCGTGGCGATCAAGCCCTCGCCGGCCTCCAGCGTACCTTCGGCCCGGCCCGCCAGCCGCGCAACCGACTCGAGCGCGCTGTCGGCCTCGGCAAGGGTGCGGGTCGCGGCCTCGACCGCCGTGCGTGTGTCGCCCACCAGCGCGGTGGCGTCCTCGTCGACGAAGCGCTCCACGCTGGCGGCGGTGCGCTCCACCGAGGCCAGCGTCTCGCCCAGCCCGGCCAGTGCGGCATCGGCGGCGGCGATGGTGGCCTGCGCCTCTTGCAGCCGGGCGCGGGCCTCGGTACCGGCGGTGCCGAATTCGGCCAGCACGGCGCCGGCCTCGCCGCCCAGCGTCTCGATCTGGGCAAGAAGGGTGGCGTTGGTGGCGCGCAATTCGGCCGTCAGCGCCGGAAGATCATTGCCCAGCAACGTATCGGCGGCAGTGAATGCATCTGTGGCCGAGGCGATCAGATCGTCACCCGCCGACAGCGTGCCTTCGGCCTGACCGGCGAGGCTGGTGAAGGCATCGAGCGCCTTGTCGGCCTCCGCCAGCGTGTGGACCGCGGCCTCGGCGATGTCATCGAGCCGCATGGTGAACTCGGCGATATCGGTCGCTGCGGTGGAGACCGTGTTGGACAGGGCCGAGAAATCATCCATGGCCGAGGCGAAACTGGCCGAAGACGCCTCCAGATTGAACAGGATCGCCTCCACCCGCGCCTGATTGTCGGTGCCCAGCACTTCGCCCATGGCGCGGGCCACCTCCAGAACCTCGGTGATCAGTTGGGGCGCGTCCTCCGTCAGGCTTTGAAGCACGGAGCGGCCGGCCCGGATGTGGGGAATATCCTCCTCCGCCTCGGACAGAAGCGGGCTGTCGGCGCTGCCGGGGCTGATGCCGACAAAGGCCACGCCGGTGACGCCCTGCGCCTCGATCGTGGCCACGCTGTCGCCGCGCACCGGGGTATCGGCCTCGATCTCGATCCGCACCAGAATCGTGCCGTCGCGCTCGGGCGCGAGGCGCACATCCACCACCTGACCCACCGGCAGGCCGGCAAAGCGCACATCCGAGGCCCGCGACAGGCCCGACACGCTGTCAAAGCGGATGTCGTAATAGGCGAAGGCCCGATCAAGCTGGACCTGCGCGAACCACAGCACAAAGGCCACGCTGCCCATCAGCCCGGCCAGAACAAAGGCGCCGATAAGGACAAAATTCGCACGTGTTTCCATTGATCTATGATCCGTTCTTCATGTATCGCCCGCATCCGTCCGGGCGGCCCGGGCCCGCGGCCCGTGGAAATACTCGTGCACCCATGGGTGATCGACCGACAGCATCTCCTGCATCGAGCCGGTCACCAGCACCCGACGTTCGGCCAGCACCGCGACACGGTCGCAGACGGCGTGAAGCGTATCAAGGTCGTGGGTTACCAGAAACACCGTCAGGCCGAGGCTGTCCGAAAGCCGGCGGATCAGCCTGTCGAATTCCGCCGCGCCGATCGGGTCCAGCCCCGCCGTCGGCTCGTCGAGGAACACCAGATCGGGGTCGAGCGCAAGGGCGCGGGCCAGCCCGGCCCGCTTGCGCATGCCGCCCGAAAGCTCGGAGGGGTATTTGCCGCGGGCAACCGGTTTCAGCCCGGCCATCGAGATCTTGAGGTCGGCCAGCGCGCGCCGGATATCGTCGGGCAGCCCGGCCACGTCGCGCAGGGGCACCTCCACATTCTCGCGCACGGTCAGGGCGGAAAACAGCGCGCCGTCCTGAAACATCACGCCCCAGCGCCGCTCCAGCGTGCGGCGCGCGTCATCGTCGGCGCGCAGAACATCGGTGCCCAGCACCGAAATCTCGCCCTCCGCCGGCCGCTGCAGCCCGACGATGGTGCGCAGCAGCACCGATTTGCCCGTGCCCGAGCCGCCGACCACGCCGAGGATCTCGCCGCGGCGCACGTCCAGATCCAGCCCCTCGTGCACCGAATGGCTGCCGAACCGGGTGCACAGGCCCCGTATGCGGATGGCGAGGTCATCAGCCATGGTCGAGGTGCCGCGCGCATGGGGCTGTCAGAGCGGTGAAAAGCTCCAATCGGAGTGCCATGTCACACCCCGATCTGGGCATAGAAGACCGAAAACGCGGCATCCGCCACGATCACGGCGAAGATCGCGGTTACAACCGCGTTGGAGGTCATCCGCCCCAGCGATTCGGCGTTGCCCTCCACCTTCATGCCGGCATGGCAGCCGACCACGCCGATGATCAGCGCGAAAACCGGCGCCTTGGACATGCCGACCAGCACATGGTTGACAGCCGTGCCCTCCACCAGCCGGGTCTGGAACATCGCGGGCGAGATGCCAAGCTCGATCCACGACATCAGCGCGCCGCCGAACAGCCCCGCCACATTGGCGATCAGCCCGAGGATGGGCAGCATCACCAGCAGCGCGAGGATGCGGGGCACGAACAGCACCTGCGCCGGGTCAAGCCCGAGGGTGCGCATCGCGTCCACCTCCTCGCGCATCTTCATGGAGCCGATGGCCGCGGTGAAGGCCGAGGCCGTGCGCCCGGCCACGATGATCGCGGTCAGAAGAATGCCCAGTTCGCGCAGGATCGAAATGGCGATCAGATCGACGACGAATACCTCGGCGCCGAACTGGCGTAACTGCGCGCTGCCCTGAAAGGCCAGAACCACCCCGATCAGAAAGGCCATCAGCGCCACGATCGGCACCGCCTTGACGCCCACCTCGTGGCAGTGGTGCACCAGCGATGTCAGCCGGAAATCGCGCGGGCGGAGCAGGAGGCGCAGCAGTCTGTCGGTGAAAAGGCCAAGCATCGCAAGAAGTTCCATGAGAAACTTCACGCCTTCCACACTGGTCCTGCCCAGCCGTTCCAGCAGGTCGCGCAGCCGCACGCGCCCGGCTTCGGCCGGGCCGGCGTCGGGCATCGATTGCGTCACCGTCTCCAGCAGGGCGGCGTGATCGGCGTCCGCGCCCTGCCATGTGACCCCGTGGCCCGCGGCCTCTATCCGTGCGGCCAGCCGCGCCAGCGCCCATGCGCCGGCGGTGTCCAGCGCCTCCACCTGCGCGAGGTCCACCGCGAGATCGGCGCCCCCCGGCACCTCGCCCAGCCGTGCGCGCAGCGTGGTCACCTGCGCCAGCGTCAGCCGCCCGCCCAGATGGAGCACGCGGCCGCCCTCGCCCGCCTCGTCCAGGCGCAGTTCCGGGGCGCCGCCCTCAGCCGCCATCGCGCCACCGGGTGCGATAAAGGTCGTGGCGCCGGTCGCGCAGGTTGCGCACGGCTCCCTGCGCGCGGGCCCATTGCACGGTGGCGAGGTTGAGGTCGGCCACGATGATCATCTCCACATTCTCGCTGGCTTCGGCGGCGATACCGTCCCGCGCGAAGGGAAAGTCGCAGGGCGTCAGAATCGCCGATTGGGCATATTGAATGTCGATATTGGAGACATTGTCGAGATTGCCGACCATTCCGGCCGTCACCACATAGCACTGATTCTCGATCGCGCGGGCGGCGCTGCACAGCCGCACCCGCAGATGGCCGTGCCGCGTGTCGGTGTTGTAGGGCACAAAGAGGATCCGCGCCCCCTGATCGGCAAGCCGGCGCGCGGCCTCGGGAAATTCGGAATCGTAGCAGATCAGCAGCCCCACCGGGCCGCAATCGGTCTCGATCACGTCGATTGCATCGCCGCCCTTGATCGACCAATGGGCGCGTTCATCCGGCGTCGGGTGGAGCTTTTCCTGCCGGTGCACCGATCCGTCGCGCAGGAAGATATGGCCGACGTTCTGGATATCGCCGGCGGCGGTGCGGGTGGCGTGGCTGCCCGCGACGATGTTGATCGCCCGCGCGATGGCCATGGCGCGCAGCCGTTCCACAAAGGCCTCGGTATGTTCGCTCGTGCGTTCGATGGCGCGCTCGGGCGGCAGCTCCTCGGCCTCGCAGGACAGCAGCTGCAGGGTGAAATACTCCGGAAAAACCACGAAATCGGCGCCGTAATCGGCGGCGATATCCACGAAATAATCCACGTTGCGATAGAATTCCTCGGGGTCTTGCAGCGTGCGCGCCTGCATCTGCACCGCGGCCACGCGCACCACCTCGGGGTTGGCGCGGGTCACCGGCTGTTCGGCCATGCTGGCGTCGTAGAAGGGGTTGCGCCAGATCATCAGCACGCCATGGCCGCCCGAGGGCTTGTCTTCGGGGGCATAGCGGGGCAGGGCGCGCACCGGCTCGAAGCCCGCGCGCATCTGAAAGGCCATCACCGGGTCTTTCAGCGTGCCGTCGATCACCGCGGCGACATAATCTTCGGGCGTGGGATGGTTCTTGGCGTGCCGGCGAAAGCCGGGCAGACGGCCGCCGAAGGCGATGCCCTTGAGGTCGAGGTCCACGCACAGCCGCTCGCGCGCCTGATAAAGCCGCCGCCCCAGCCGCAGCCGCCGGCGCGCCGGGTCCACCATCACCTCCATGCCATAAAGCCAGTCGCCGGCGGCATTGTGCTGGCTGCCATAGCCGCCGCCGGTGATCTCGGCCCATGTATGGGGGGCCATCACCCGTTCCTCGCGCAGGCGGGTGGAGGCGGCATAGCCCACGATCTCGCCCTCGTAGACCGCGACGAAGACGCCGCCGGGAAAGGCGTTGATCTGGCCGGTTATCTGACCGGGGGTATAGGCCGGCTCTTCGCTGTAGACGCGCCGCGACAGATCGACGATGCCGGGCACATCGCCGGTCCGTGCGACGCGGATCTCCAGCTTGGCGGAGGTGTCGGGGCGTTTGCGTGTGCGGCTCATGGCTGGGTCTGGTTTCCGGTAATCGCTTCGGTCGGGGCGGCAAGGGGG
>SKUV01000400.1 GCA_007129775.1 Paracoccaceae bacterium
ATGCGCCTGCCCCCGGCCGAGGCGATGCAGCCGCCCGCGCCGCCGCGCTTTGCCCGCGGGCGGCTTGACCGGGCGATCTCGGCGCTGCGGCTGCGCCAGACCGGAATGATGATCCTGCGCTCCATCCTGCGCTGGCCCGGGCGTGCGGCGATCACGCTACTGGGGGTGGCGACCTCGGTCGGGGTGCTGGTGTCTTCCTATTTCCTCTTCGACGCGGTGGATCTGATCCGCGAGCGTATCTTCGACGAGGCCAACCGCCAGCAAATCACCCTCGCACTGGCCCAGCCGCAGCCCGAACAGGCGGTGCGCGACGCGCTCAGCCTTCCCGGCGTGATCGAGGCCGAGGGCGCCTTTGCCGTGCCCGTCCGCCTGACCGCCGGCCCGCGCAGCCGGCTCAGCGCGCTGCAGGGCCAGTTCGAGGGGGCGCGGCTGGCGCGGGTGATCGACGACATCACCGGCCCCGTCGCCCTGCCCGACCGCGGCGTGGTGCTGCCCGAACCGGTGGCGCGCGACCTTGGCCTGAGCGTGGGCGATACCGTGCGGATCGACCTTCTGGCCCCGCCCCGCAGTGCGCTTGCCCTGCCCGTCAGCGCGATCATCCATCAGGGCATGGGCGGCGAGGCCCATGTCGCCGCGCCCGCCCTGTTCGAGGCGATGCGGATCGCGCCGCAGGTCAACCAGATCCATCTGCGCATCGATCCCGTCGCCCTGCCTGCCCTGCAGGAGCGGATCAAGACCCTGCCCGCCATCGCCGGCCTGTCTGACTGGGACGAGGTGCGCCGCCAGTTCGACGCGACGCTGAGCGAGAACCTGCTGACCATGGTGCTGATCTATACGCTGATCGGCGCGCTGATCGCCGTGGGCGTCGTCTATAATGCCGCGCGCATACAGGTGTCGGAGCGCAGCCACGAACTGGCCACCTTGCGGGTTCTGGGCTTTTCCCGGGCCGAGGTTGGCATGATCGTGATGGGCGAGATGATGCTGCTGGCGCTGGTGGCCGTGCCCTTCGGCTGGGCGATGGGGTATGTTTTCGCCGAGGGCATGGTGGCGGCGGTCTCCACCGATGTGGTGCAACTGCCCTTCGTGATCACCCGGCGGACCTATGCCATGGCCGCGATCGCGGTGCTGGTGGCAGCGCTGGGGGCGGCGGCGCTGGCACGGCGAAGGCTCGACCGGATGGACCTTGCCAGCGCGCTCAAGGCCCATGGCTGAGCCGCGCGGAAAGAAGGAGGCACGGGGATGAAGGCGATGCGTTGGGCGCTCTGGGGGCTGGGGGGCGCGGGGCTGGCGGCGGCGGCGGTCTGGGCGCTCTGGCCCGAGCCGGTGGCGGTGGATCTGGCCGAGGTGCGCCGGGGCCCGCTGGAGGTGACGCTGAGCGCCGAGGGCAAGACCCGGGTGCGCGAGCCCTACACGATCACCGCGCCCATCGCCGGGATGACCGCGCGCGCGCCGGTGGCGGTGGGCGATGCGGTGGTGGCGGACGAAACCGTGGTGGCGGTGCTCCGCCCGGCCGATCCCGCGCTGATGGATGCCCGCACCCGCGCGCAGGCCGAAGCCGCCGTGGCCGAGGCCGAGGCCGCCGTCACCCTCGCCGAGGCCAATCTGGATCAGGCGCGCAACGCGCTTGACCATGCCCGGACGCAATACGACCGCGGCGCGGCGCTGGCGGCAGCCGGCTCCATCCCCCAGCGGATGCAGGAGGATCTGCTGTCGCAACTGATCGCCGCGCGCCAGGGCCTGATCGCCGCCGAGGCCGAGCGCGACCTCCGCCTTGCCGCGCTGCGCCGGGCGCGGGCGCAGCTTCTGGCACCCGATCCGCTGGCCGGGGGCGGCGGCGGAAATGGCGGGGGCGTGGATGCGGAGGCGGAATGCTGCGTCACCCTGCGCGCGCCGGTCAGCGGCACGGTGCTCGACATCCCCGACCGCAACGCCCGGCAGGTGGCCGCCGGCACACCGCTGCTGACGCTGGGCGACACCGCCGATCTGGAGATCGAGATCGATCTGCTGTCCTCCGACGCGGTCCGCGTCGCGCCGGGCATGGAAGCCCGGGTCACCCGCTGGGGCGGCGAAGGCGTGCTGGCCGCCCGCGTGCGCAGGATCGAGCCCGCAGCCTTCACCCGTGTCTCGGCGCTGGGGATCGAAGAGCAGCGCGTGCGGCTGCAGTTGGACTTGCTGAGCCCGCCTGCCGAACGCGCCGGACTGGGAGAGCAGTTCCGGGTGCTGGCCGATCTGGTGCTCTGGGAGGGCGAGGATGTGGTGCAGGTGCCCCACGGCGCGCTTTTCCGCGATGGCGAGGGCTGGGCGGTGTTTCGCAAGATCGATGGCCGCGCGGTGCCGACCCCGGTCACGCAAGGCCGCCGCGGCGCGACCATGGCCCAGATTACCGACGGCCTTAGCCCCGGAGATCTGGTTGTGATGTTCCCGCCCAACTCCATCACCGAAGGCAGCCGCATCACCGCGCGCTAGGGCGCCAGGGCGCAACCGGGCGGCCGGGCATCGCCGCCCTGGCTGCGGCACGCACGGGCCGCGCCCGACCGGATGTCGGGGAAGGCACAGTTTACGCGCCGTCGATTGCCCGGTTTCGTCTTTCAGAAGGTTGCCAGAGCGGCTTTTGCAGAAAGGTGCGGCAGCGGCCCCGTGGAAACTCGGGAAGGGCGCCGAAGGGGCGATAGCCGGCCTTTTCATAGGCCCGGAGCGCCTGCGGGTTGAACGTGTCGATCCATGCACCGTGGCAGCCGCGGTTTCGGGCCTCCTGCTCGGCCGCGGCCAGCATCCGGCCGGCGAGCCCCTCGCCCCGGCGCGCCTCGGCCACCCAGAGCCATTGCACATAAAGCCAGCCCCACGCGGTATAGCCCGACAATCCGGCCTCCAGCCCCGCGGCCCCGTGCTCGAAGATCGCCAGCGCGCGCCGCTCGGCGGGGCCGGCATCGGCATCGTTGTAGGCCGACAGCGCCGCGGCGAGCGCGGCGAGGTCCTCGGGGGCGGGGTTGCCCGTCAGTTCCATCACGGCGCCACCTGACTCATGGCCGCGCCAGCCGCCCGCCCGGCAGGGGATGCGGCGCGCCGGTGGTGTCGGGAAAGCTGATCGGCAGGCCGCGCAGCACCCGCATGGCGAGGAAGGCAAAGCACTCCGCCTCGATCGCATCGCCGCGCCAACCCATCGCCTCGGCCGGCAGCGCCTCCACCCCGGCGCGGCGCGGCAGGGCCGCCATGATCGCCGGATTGTGCCGGCCGCCACCGCAGACGATCAGCCGGCCCGGGCGGTGGGGCAGCAGGTCGAGCCCCCGGCCCACGGCCGCGCAGGTAAAGGCGGTCAGCAGCGCCGCGCCATCCTCCAGCCCGCAGCCTTCGGCCATCTCGGCGCCGAAATCGAACCGGTCGAGCGATTTCGGCGGCGGCGCGGCCAGATAGGGATGCTCCGCAAGCCGGGCAAGGCGCGCCTCGTCCACCCGCCCGGCCTGCGCGAGCGCGCCGCCCCGGTCCATCTCGCCCGCGTCATGGGCGCGCACCCAATCGTTGATCGGCGCATTGGCCGGGCCGGTATCGAAGGCGATCAGCCTGCCGTCCGCGCCCTGCCACGAGATATTGGCAACGCCTCCGAGGTTCAGTACCGCCGTCTCCGGCCCGCAGGCAGCCGCGCGCAGCAGCGCCGCGTGATAGGCCGCCGAAAGCGGCGCTCCCTGCCCGCCCGCCGCCATGTCGACAGAGCGGAAAGCGAAGGCCACGGGCACGCCCAGCCGGGCGGCCAGGGCCGCGCCACAGACCAACTGCCGGGTCGCGCCGAGCCGCCCGGGCTGCGGCGCGCGGTGCAGCACTGTCTGGCCGTGAAAGCCGACCGCGGCCACCGCCGCCAGCCCCGGCCCCTCGCGCCTGACCAGATCGGCCACCGCCTCGGCCTGCGCGGCGGTCAGCCGCGCCTCGGCCTCGGCGAAGATGGGCGGGTCTTCGCCCTCGAAATTCCACGCCCGCGCGGCCTCCAGCGTTTCGGCCAGCAGCGCGCGCAGGTCCGCGTCATAGGGCGCAAGCCGCCATGCCCCGAATTCGGCGACCGTTTCGCCATCGGTGCGCAGCAGGGCCACGTCGATATTGCCATCGAGCACCGTGCCCGTCATCAGGCCCACGGCCCATTGCTGCTGCATCATGCACCTCCGTTGATCGCATCGCCCACGGCGCGGCGCAGCGCGGCGATGCCGCTGTCGGAATGCCGCGTGGGGTGGATGCGGTTGGTCAGGAGCGCCCAGCCATGGCCGCGCGCGAAATCGAGCCAGAGCCCGGTGCCGGTGAAGCCCGTATGCCCGATGCTCCGGTCGGAGGCGGCATCCCCGCCGGCCCAGCCGGGATGCGCGCGCTCCCAGCCGTGGGTGCGGGTCTCGGACAGGGGCGCGCGCATCAGCGCGATGTCATCGGCATGGGCGCCATCGCCCGACAGCAGCCCCTGCGCATGGTCCAGCAGCGCCGAGATCGTGCCGAAAAGCCCGGCATGGCCCGCCCCCTGCAGCGCGTCGCAATTGTCGTCATGGACCGTGCCGCACAGCACGCGCCCGCGCCAGGTGCAATCCTCGGTCGCGGCGCTGGCCTCGGGCGGGGCCTGCCATGCGAAACCCGGGCCGGGGTCGAGGCTGCGCAGGCGCGCGCGGTGGTGCCGCTCCAGCGCGAGGCCCAGCAGGATGAAGTTGATATCGGAATAGACCGGCGGCCCGGCCCGCCAGTCCCGCTGCAGCACGAAGGCGCGCAACAGATCGGGGTCGCGGCCATAGGTATAGATCGGCTCCACCGCCGGAAAGGCCGTCCGATGGCCGAGGCAGTCGCGAAAGGTGACCTGCCGCGCCCATGCGCCGGCGTCATACTGGCGCAGATCCGGCAAAAGCCGCGTCAGCGGATCATCGAGCGCGATCACCCCCTGCCGGGCCAGCGCGAGGATGCGCGGCGCGGTGAAGACGACCTTGGTGAGCGAGGCGAGGTCGAACCACGTCGCCGCGGTCATCGCGCGCCGCAGCGGCACGATCTGCGCCTGCCCGCCGTGCAGGACGGACCGCTCCCCCTCGGCGGTCACGAGGCCCAGAACCGCGCCGGGAATGCGCCCCGCCGCGATTGCCTGCGCCACCGGGGCGAAGGCGCGGGCGACGCGGGCTTGCGGCGTCACGGCTGCGCCTCGGGCAGGTGGCAGGCGCTGGCATGGCGCGCGCCCGCCAGTTCAGGCCGGCGCTGGCGGCAGATGTCCATCACCTTCGGGCAGCGGGTGTGAAAGGCGCAGCCCGGGGGCGGGTTCGACGGGTCGGGCAGGTCGCCCTTCAGCACGATCCGGTCGGCGCGCGACACCCCGGCCCGGGGGATCGCCGACAAAAGCGCCTGCGTGTAGGGGTGGCGCGGGGCCGAGATGATGGCCTCGGCCGGCCCGATCTCGACGATCCGGCCCAGATACATCACCGCGATCCGGTCACTGACATGGCGGATCACCGACAGATCGTGGCTGATGAACAGGATCGCGAGGCCCAGCCGCCGCCGCAGCCCGGCGATCAGGTTGATGATCTGGCTCTGGACGGAGACATCCAGCGCCGACACGGCCTCGTCCGCGACGATCAGCTTCGGCTCCAGCGCCAGCGCCCGGGCGATGGCGATGCGCTGGCGCTGCCCGCCCGAGAATTCGTGCGGATAGCGCCGGGCGGCGCCTTCGGGAAGACCCACGATCTGCAGCAATTCGGCCACCCGGGCGGCGCGGGTGGCGCGGCTGCCGATCCCCTGCACGAGCAACGGCTCGGCCACGATCTGCCCCACCGTGTGGCGCGGGTTGAGCGCGCCGAACGGGTCCTGAAAGATCACCTGAAGGTTGCGCCGCACCGCCTTGAGGCCGGCCCCGCGCAAACCGGTGATGTCCTGCCCGTCGAACAGGATCTGCCCACCCGAGGGCTCTGTCAGCCGCAGCAGCGTGCGGCCGAGGGTGGATTTGCCGCAGCCCGATTCGCCGACCACGCCCAGCACCTCGCCCGGCGCGATCGTCAGCGAGACATCGGCCACGGCCTGCACCGTGCTGCCGCCGGCGCCCGGATAGGTTTTCGACAGGTTGCGCAGCTCCAGCAGGCTCATTGCGCGGGGTTCCAGCAGGCAAATCGGTGGGGCGGGGCGGTGATTTCGGGCGCCTCCGCGGAACAGCGCGGCAGGGCGGCAGGGCAGCGCGGATGAAAGGCGCAGCCCGGCGGGCGCTGCCCCGGTTGCGGAACACTGCCCGGGATGGCCGGCAGATCGGCCCCGGGCGGGTTGGCGGCGGGAATAGTGCGCAACAGCGCCTCGGTGTAGCGGTGGCGCGGCTGCTCGAACAGGCGCGCGGCCGGCGCCTCTTCGACGATGCGGCCGCCATACATCACGGCAACCCGGTCGCAGTATTGCGCCACCACGCCCAGATCATGGGTGATCAGCACCACCGCCATGCCGGTTTCGCGGCGCAGATCGTCCAGCAGATCGAGGATCTGTGCCTGCACCGTCACGTCGAGCGCGGTCGTGGGCTCGTCCGCCACCAGAAGCTTCGGCCCGCAGGCCAGCGCCATGGCGATCATCACCCGCTGGCGCTGACCGCCCGACATCTGGTGCGGATAGCGCCCCAGCGCGCCCCGGGGGGCGGGAATGCCCACCCGCGCCAGAAGCGTCTCGGCCTCGGCCAGCGCGGCGCGGCGCGACAGGTCGCGGTGCAGCAAGAGCGCCTCGGCGATCTGGTCGCCCACGGTATAGACCGGGTTGAGCGAGGTCATCGGCTCCTGAAAGATCATCGCGATATCGTTGCCGCGGATGCGGCGCAGCCGATCTTCGGGCAACGCGAGCAGATCCTGCCCGCCAAAGCCGATGGCGCCCGCCGCCACCCGCATCGGCGGCTCGGCCAGAAGGCGCATGATCGACAGCGCGGTGACCGACTTGCCGCAGCCGGATTCGCCCACGAGGCCCAGCATCTCGCCCGCGCGCACATCGAGCGACAGATCCTCGACGATGGCATCGGCGCCAAGGCGGATGGTCAGCCCCGCGATCGACAGAACCGGTCCGCCGGCGGCTTGCGCGCCCGAGGCGGGGCCTTGGTGGGAAACTGTCCGGGGCGCTGGCGGCATCGTGGCTCGGCGACGAGGTGAAGGTCGGGCAGATCGGGCGGCGAATACGTGACCCATGTAATACCAAACTATTGACTTAGTCCAGCGTGGTCATAAACTGGCCTTACTTTTCGGGGGCGGCCGAGGCTCCGCCCCCCTTGGCCAGACGGTGCCGCGCCATGGGCGGGGCCTGCAACAGGGACGAAACATCATGCCTGGAAAAAGACTTGCGGCAAGCCTGCTTGCCTCCACTCTGCTGGCCGGCGGCGCCTATGCCGACACGCTCAGCATCGCCATCGATTCGTCGCCCGCAGGGCTCGACCCGCATCTGATCACCGCCTTCAACTCGGTGCTGATCGTGCAGGGCAACATCTATCAGGGGCTGACGGATCTGGATGCCGATCTGACGGTCGTGCCCGGCCTTGCCACCGACTGGGACGTATCTGAGGACGGGCTGACCTATACCTTCACCCTGCGCGAGGGCGTGACCTTCCACGACGGCAGCGCCTTCGGCGCCGAGGATGTGGCGGCCTCGCTGCGCCGGGTGCAATCGGATGACATCGCCTCGCCACTGGCAAGCCGAATCGATTCGATCAGTGAAATCGAAGTGCTGGACGATCTCACCGTTCAACTGACCCTGTCGGCGCCCTATGCGCCGCTGCTGTCATCGCTGGCGGGTATCGCCATCGTCCCGGCGGCGATGGAGACAGAGAAGGACGCGCTGCAACAGATGCCGGTGGGCACCGGGCCCTTCCAGTTCGCCGACTGGCAACCGAATGCCTACCTCGCGCTGACCGCTTTCGAGAATTACCACACGCCCGATCAACCGGCGGTTTCGGGGCTGCGGTTCCATTTCGTGCCCGAAGCCGCGACGCGGCAGGTCGGGCTGGTCAGCGGCGAATACCACCTGCTGCCCGGCGTCGATCCGGCGACCGCGCTGCAACTGG
The DNA here is from genome assembly GCA_007129775.1 of Paracoccaceae bacterium. Taxonomy (GTDB): domain Bacteria; phylum Pseudomonadota; class Alphaproteobacteria; order Rhodobacterales; family Rhodobacteraceae; genus Rhodobaculum. The sequence goes on from SKUV01000400.1 coordinate 8,018, forward strand.
GCATGCAGCCCCAGATCACCCTGCAGGAGACCCGCGATCTCGCCTATACGCTGGTGGGAATGAACGCGACCCAAGGCGCGCTGAGCGATCCGCGCGTGCGCCGCGCGGTGAACATGCTGCTCGACCGGCAGGAGATCATCGACGGCGCGCTTTTCGGCGCCGGCGTGCCCGGCGGGCCGCTGTCGCCGGTGCTGACGGAATGGGCGCTCGATACCTCGGAATTTCCCTGCTACGGCCGCGATGTTGAGGGCGCGCGCGCGCTTCTGGCCGAGGCCGGTGTCTCCGAACCGATGCCCATCGTGATGAAGGTGCTGCCGCGGCAGGACGCGCGCGACATCTCGCAGATCGTGCAGCAGCAGCTGGCCGACGGCGGCTTTCAGGTCGAGATCGTCAATCAGGAAATCGGGCAGTTCGTGCAGGACTGGCGGAATTCGGACTTCGACATGTTCGTCTCGGTCAATGGCGGCAATGCCGATCCGGACCAGTATTTCTTCCGCACCTTCTACACCGGCGGTTCAACAAACGTCTTCAAGTATGACAACCCCGATCTGAACGCGCTGCTGGACGCCGGGCGCAACTCCACCGACATGGAGGAACGGCAGGCCGCCTATGCCGAGGCTCAGCGCATCCTCGCCTGCGAAGGCCCGATCGCGCATCTGGCCTACGGCACGCTGACGACGGCGGTGAACCCGCGGGTGGAGGGTTTCGAGATCCATCCGCTGAACCGGCTGACCTCGCTGGCCACGGCCACGCTGAACTGAGCCGGGCGCGAGGACGGAGGGCTTTGGCCCCGCGCGGCACGCTGCCGGGCGGGGCCCTTTGCGCAGAAAGGCGTGCAAGGTGTCTTTGGCCACAGGCAAACCTTGAGACCGCAAAGCGTGGTAGAATTTTTGGATGCTGAAATGTGCGGTGGGAGCACCCAGCAAATGGCGTTGAAGCCAGCGCAAGGCGATCGGATTGGAGACCCCGTG
>SKUV01000128.1 GCA_007129775.1 Paracoccaceae bacterium
CGGGCCGGGGGCTGCGCCCCCGCCCCTCGCCGCGGTGCGCGCAGCCCGGCCCCGCCGCGCGGCTGTTGCGCCAGCTCGCGTGCCGGTCAGTCGTCGTTGATGTCGCGGGTGATGATCTTGGTCTGGCCCTTGCGCACGCCGACCAGCACGCGCAGCAGAGCCCATGCGATCAGCGCCAGAACCGCCGTCACCAGCAACCCGTTGGACAGGTTGTTGCCGATCCATTCGGCCGGCCATATACCGGACCATAGCACCAGCCCCGTGCCGACCGAGCCGAGCGCGATGCCCACGAAAATATAGCCCGGCAGCAGCAGTTCCAGAATAGCGATGGCCATGCCGGCTGCCACCCAGACCCACCACAGCTCGGCCATCAGCCCCGCCCTTTCAGCATCTTGAAGGCGTCGGCGAAGGCATCGAGCGCCTGTGCCGGCACGAAGACAGTTTGTTTGCCAGCGCCTTCGCCGACCTTGGTCAGCGCCTCGACCTGCTTGAGCGCGACCTGATACTGCGCCGCCTCCAGCCCGTTGTCCTTGATCGCCGTGGCGATGACGGATGTGGCATAGGCTTCGGCCTCGGCCAGCACGCGCCGTGCCTTGGCCTCCTGCTCGGCGGCGTAAAGATCGCCGTCGGCCTTGAGTTCCACCGCGCGTTTGAGGCCCTCGGCCTCGGTCACCTGCGCCCGGCGCGCCCGTTCGGCGTTGAGCTGCTGCAGCATCGCCGCCCGCGTCGCCTCGTCGAGATTGACGTCGAGCAGTTCCGCCCGCGTCACCTCGATCCCCCAGTCATCGACCACGTTTTCCAGCGACTGGCGGATATTGTTGGTCAGCCGGGCACGGTTGGTCTGGACCTCGTCGAGTTCCATCGAGCCCAGTTCGGACCGCACGATCCCCGCCACCGTGGTCGAGATCGCGGCGTCGACGTCGCGGATGCGGTAGACCGTCCGCTCCGGCGCCATGATCCGGTAGAAGACGCTGGTTTCCACCTGCACCAGCACGTTGTCGGCGGTGATCGCATCCTGCCGCGAATTGGGCAACTGGCGTTCGAGGACGGAGACCTTGTGCTTCACGCTGTCCAGAAACGGCACGATGAAGTTCAGGCCCGGCCCCAGGACCTTTTTCAACTGGCCGAAGCGTTCGACCACATGCTTTTCCGACTGCGGCACGATCCGCACGCCCAGAAACAGCGAAATGATGATGAAAAGCGCGATCAGAAGAATGATCAGGTTGCCGCCGACAATATCGTTGATCTCGCCGCCCATGCGTATCCCTTTCGATGCGAAAACTCCCGCCATATAGGCCGCGCGCGAGCGGTTTTGCAACGACGGGATAGGGGCCGGGATGGGGGGCGGCGCGCGAGACTGCTATATTGCCGCTTGCCATGCCCGACTCGCCCGGAAATACGGCCCTTTGCCGCGATTGTCTGACGGTTCAGCCGCCTGCGCGGCGTTGTGCGTCCTGCGGCGGGCTGCGGATGCTGGCCCATCCCGAAGTGTTCGACCTCGGCATCGCCCATATGGATTGCGATGCCTTCTATGCCAGCGTCGAGAAACGCGACAATCCTCAGTTGCGCGACAAGCCGGTGATCGTGGGCGGCGGGCGGCGTGGCGTGGTGTCGACCGCCTGCTATATCGCGCGCATTCATGGCGTGCGCTCGGCCATGCCGATGTTTCAGGCGCTGCGCCTGTGCCCCGAGGCGGTGGTGGTCCGCCCGCGCGGCGCGGTCTATGCGGAGGTGTCGCGCGCCATTCGTGCGATGATGGCGGAACTGACCCCGGCGGTGGAGCCGCTGTCGCTGGACGAGGCGTTTCTGGACCTGCGCGGCACCGCGCGGCTGCATGGCGCGCCGCCGGCTGTGCTGCTGGCCGGGCTGATCCGGCGGATGGAGACGGAGCTTGGCCTGTCCGGCTCGGTCGGGCTGTCGCACAACAAGTTTCTGGCCAAGATCGCCTCGGATCTCGACAAGCCGCGCGGTTTCGCGGTGATCGGCCGGGCCGAGACCGAGGCGTTCCTCGGCCCCCGGCCCGTCAGCCTGATCTGGGGCGTGGGCGCGGTGGGTCGGGCCGGGCTGGAGGCCGCGGGCATCCGCACCTTCGACGACCTGCGGCGCTGGAGTGTGGAGGATCTGGCCGCGCGCTTCGGCAATCAGGGGCTGCGGCTGTGGCAGCTTGCGCGCGGGCAGGATGCGCGCCGGATCTCGGCGGATGCGCCGGTCAAGTCGATCTCGAACGAGACCACTTTTGCCGAGGATATCGCCGATCCCGAATTGCTGGACGGCCATATCTGGCGGCTGGCGGAGAAGGTGGCCGACCGGGCCAAGGCGAAGGATATCGCCGGGCGGGTGGTGACGCTGAAGCTGAAAAGCCCTGATTTCCGGCTGCTCACCCGGCGGGCCAGCCTGCGCGAGCCGACGCAACTGGCCGATACGCTTTATCGGGCGGCGCGCGGGCTGTTCGATGCCGCCGGTTTCGATGCGAAAGGCGCGCCGCGGGCGTGGCGGCTGATCGGCGTGGGGCTGTCGGATCTTGCCCCGGCGGCGGGGGCCGATCTGACGGCCGACCTTCTCGACCCCGGGGCCGCGGCGCGGGCCCGGGCCGAACGCGCGACCGATGCCATTCGCGCGCGGTTCGGGCCGGATGCGATCATCAAGGGCCGCGCGCTGCGTTGAGCGGGCCGGCGCCGGCATCGGCCGGTGCGCGCGAACGTGATGGCGGAAAACCGCGGAACCGCGGGCGGGGGCTGGCCGTTGAACCGGTGGATGCGGTAGTCTGCGGGCAACTCAAACGGAGGCATGAGTCATGCACCTGAAATTTCCGATTATCCTTGGCCTTGGCGCGACCCTCGTTCTGACCGGCTGCATGGCGACCGACGGCGATCGGGCGCGCTCCGGCGCGATTACCGGTGCGGCTGCCGGCGCGGTGCTGGGCGCGGCCACCGGGTCGGGCAGTTCCGACTCGCTGCGGCGGGCTGCAGTGGGCGGCGTCGTTGGCGGCATCGCCGGCGGCGCGATCGGCACCATGCTGGACCGTCAGGCGCAGGAGCTGAACCGCGACATGGGCAGCAATGTCGATGTGGTCAACACCGGCTCGCAACTGATCGTGACGATGCCGCAGGATATCCTGTTCGCCACCGACAGTGCGGCGCTGCGCCCCGATCTGCAGAACGATCTGCGGGTTCTGGCCAGCAGCCTGCAACGCTATCCCGACAGCCGGGTGACGGTGATCGGGCATACCGACAGCACCGGCAGTGCGAGCTACAACCAGACGCTTTCGGAGCGCCGTGCCGGTGCCGTGGCCGCCGTCCTGCGCAACAGCGGCGTGCCGGCATGGCGCGTAACGGCGGTGGGCCGCGGCCAGACCCAGCCCGTGGCCAGCAACGCCACCGCCGAGGGCCGGCAGCAGAACCGCAGGGTGGAAATCGTGATCACCCCGATCCAGAGCTGATCGCGGCGGGCGGCCGGTTCCGGGTGAACGGGCCGCTTCAGGTTGGTGAAACGGGTGGGGCAGAGCGCAGCGCCCGCAGCGCAAACGCAGAAAGCGCTTGGCGCGGCTGCCCTCCGCCCCGCCGTTACACAAAGGTGGCTTGGCGCCGCTACCTTCCCGGCGCCGTGGATGGCAGGGCCTTGGGGACAAGGGCGCCGCGATGGCCGATGACGCGCGCGCTCAGGTCATGGGCGGTGCGGATCGCGTCGGCGCAAGCATCCCCGCCGAGCATCGCCGCCAGAAACCCGGCGTTGAAGCTGTCGCCGGCGGCGGTCGTGTCCACCGGTTGCACGCGCGCCAGCCCCTCGACCACGCCGGCCCCCGTCGCGCCGCCGAAATGGATCGGCCCGCCCGCGTTCTTGACCACCACCTGCCCCGCGCCGCAGCGCAGATAGCGCGCGCAGGTCGCCGCGGGATCGCAATCTCCGAAATGAGCGGCCTCGTCGTCGAAACTGGGCAGGACCAGATCGGCTTGCCCGGCCATCGCCTGAACCGCCGCACCCATGGAGGCCGTATCGGGCCAGAGCCTCGGGCGCAGGTTCGTGTCGAAAACGACCGTCGCGCCGCCGGCCCGCGCGCGCTCCAGCGCGGCCATCAGATGGGCGCGCCCCTCCGCGGGCAGGATCGCCAGCGTGATGCCCGACAGATAGAGAATGCGCGCGCCCCCGAGCGCGCGCGCCAGCGCGGCCGGATCGTCGGCAAGGCCGCGTGCTGCCGATGTGTCGCGCCAGTAGCTGAAGCTGCGCTCGCCCGCCGTCAGGGTGATCGCGTAAAGCCCGATCTCACGCGCGGGGTCGCGGCCCACATGGGCGGTTTCGATCCCCGCATCTTGCAGAAAGCCGAGCATCCGGTCCGAAAACGGCCCCGTGCCCACGCGCGAGACATAGCCAACCCGCCACGGCGCCGGCAGCAGCCTGCGCAGATACCAAGCGGTGTTCAGCGTGTCGCCGGCGATGCCCAGTCGCCATGTCTCGGGCGTCTCGGCCTGCGACATCTCCACCATCGCCTCGCCGATGGACAGGATCAGCCCCGGGGTGATGCTGGTCTTGGCCATTCCCGGCGGGCTCAGAGCGTCGCGCCGATCTGCCAGGGCACGAATTCGTGGTCGCCCAGCCCCAGCGCCTCGGATTTCGTGGCTTGCCCCGAGGCCGCAGCGAGGATCAGCGCCACGATCTGGCGTGCCTTGTCCTCCAGGCTGACGCCGGTCAGCACATCGCCGCAATCGAGATCCATGTCATCGGGCATCGCCGCGAAGAGTTTGGAGTTCGTGGCAAGTTTCAGCGTCGGCGCCGGTTTGGAGCCGAAGGCCGAGCCGCGCCCGGTGGTGAACACGATCAGTTGCGCGCCGCCGGCGATTTGCCCGGTGACGGAGGCCGGATCATAGCCGGGCGTGTCCATGAAGGTCAGCCCCGGCGCGGTGATCGGCGCGCCGTAGTCGAGAACCGCATTGAGCGGGGTCCGACCGCCTTTCGACACCGCCCCGAGCGATTTTTCGAGGATCGTCGTCAGCCCGCCGGCCTTGTTGCCGGGGCTTGGGTTGTTGTCGAGCGTGGCACCGTTCCTGGCGGTGTAGTCCTCCCACCAGCGGATTTTCTGCATCAGCTGTTCGGCCACTTCGGGCGTCGCCGCGCGGGCGATCAGCAGATCCTCGGCGCCGTAGATCTCGGAGGTTTCCGACAGCACCACCGCCGCGCCCTGTGCGGCCAGCATGTCGCTGGCCAGCCCCAGCGCGGGGTTGGCCGTGATGCCGGAAAAGCCGTCCGAGCCGCCGCATTGCAGCCCGATCCTGAGCGCCGAGGCCGGGGCCGGGGCGCGGGTGATGGCGTTTACCTCGGGCAGGAGCGCGCGCACCTTGGCCTTGATCGCGTCGATCGTGGCTCGGGTGCCGCCTGTCTCCTGAATGGTCAGGCCGTGGAATCGCGCTGCCGCGCCCAGTTCCTGCTTCATCCGGGCGATCTGCATCACCTCGCAGCCCAGCCCCACGAACAGCGCAGCGCCCACATTGGGATGGCCCGCATGGCCGGTCAGCACCCGGCTGAGGGCGCGAAAACCCTCGCCGCTGTCGGCCATGCCGCAGCCCGAGCCATGGGCGAAGGCCGCAACCCCGTCGACATTGGGAAAGGCGTCGAGCGTGCCCTCGCGCGTCAGTTCATCGGCGGCGCGACGGATCACCGTGGCCGAGCAATTCACTGTCGCCACCAGCGCGATGTAATTGCGTGTGCCTACCTGCCCGCCGTCGCGGTGATAGCCCTGAAACGCCAGTTCCGGCCCGCGCCAGAGGTCCAGCGCGGCCTGCGCTGCTGCCAGCGCCTCGCCCGGGCGCACCCGGTTGGGATGGGCCCCGAAGCCGAGGTTGTGGCTGTGCACATGGGCGCCCTCGGCGATATCCTCGGTCGCATAGCCGATGATCTGGCCGTATTTCAGCACCGCCGCGCCTTTCGCGACGCCACGGCGCGCGATCTTGTGGCCGGCAGAGGCGATGCCCCGTTCGGTCAGGATCGCCACGGAATCCTCGGGATGCAGCACCATCGGTTCAGCCATCTGCCAGACCCTCCGCCATTGCGCGCGCGCCGCGCGTCACCAGACCATCGAGCGCCGCTGCAAGGTCCTGCGCGAAACCCGCATCCTCGCGCAGGGCCTGCGGAAAGACTTCGGCAAGCCCGAGAAAGCCGGCCACCGTCGCGCGCGGGTCGTCCTGCCAAAGCGTGGCGAGGCGCGGCGCCAGCGGGTCGCGCACGTCGATCTGAGCGCCGCGCTCGTCGCGGCCGGAAGTGTAGCGCATCCAAGCGGCGACGGCGAGCGTCAGCCCCGGCACCGGGCGCCCCGCGGCGCGGGTCTCGGCGATGGTGGCAAGGATGCGCTGCGGCAGTTTCTGGCTGCCGTCCATGGCGATCTGCCATGTGCGGTGGCGGATCGCCGGATTGGCGAAGCGCGCCGCCAGTGCCGTGGCATAGGCCGGCAGATCCTCGCCCGGGGGCGGCGCCAGCACCGGAATGATCTCGTCCCGCCACAGCCGCGCGACCAGCCCTGCGAAGGCCGGGTCGGCCATGGTGTCGGCGATGGTTTCGTGCCCGGCGAGATAGCCCAGATAGGCCAGCGACGAATGCGTGCCGTTCAGCATCCGCAGTTTCATGTGCTCGAACGGCGTGACGTCGGCGACCATCTGCACGCCGGCGGCCTCGAGCGCCGGGCGCGGGCCGCAAAAGCTGTCCTCCACCACCCATTGGCGAAAGGGTTCGTGCAGCACGGGGGCGGCATCGGCACGCCCGGTCAGATCGGCCACGCGGGCGCGGTCGGCCTCTGTCACCGCGGGCACGATGCGATCGACCATGGTGGAGGGGAAAGCCCCCTCGGCCGCGATCCAGTCGGCCAGCCCCGAGTCGATCAGGCGGGCGAGGTCCAGGACCACACCGCGCAGAACGCGGCCGTTTTCCGGCAGGTTGTCGCAGCACAGCACGGTAAAGGGCGCAAGGCCCCGCGCCCGCCGCAGTGCCAGCGCCCGCACCAGATAGCCGGGGGCGGATACGGGCTGCGCATGGGCGATGTCATGGACGATCTCGGGGTGATCGGGCTGCAGCCGCCCGGTGGCGGGCTCGTGGCAATAGCCCTTTTCCGTTACCGTCAGGCTGACGATATGGGTGGTCGGGGCGGCCATCGCCTCGAGCACCGCGCCCGGGTCTTCCGGGGCCACCAGCACGCCCCGCAACACCGTGACCACCTGTGCCCGCGCCCCCTCCGGCGCCAGTTCCAGCGCGGTATAGGCCCAGCCCTGGGGGCGCAGCCGGTCGCGCGTATCGGGCGAGCGCAGCGAAACCCCGAGGATGCCCCACTCGCCCCCGCCCGCCGCCATCGCCTCGGCGATCCACGGGGCGCCGAAGCCACGGAAAAACGCCCCGAGGCCAAGGTGCACGACCCCGGCGGGGGCCTCTGACGGGGGGTGATGAAGCCGTTTCTGCACGCGCTCTCCTGTCTGTATCGCGCGCCGGGTCGTCACAGCCGGTAGGCGCGTTTGGCCAGCCCGTAGGCCAGATCATGGGCCAGTTCCGGCGCCTCGTCGGCATCGAGCCGCCCGCTCTGAACCAGCGTCGCCAGATAGGCGCAATCCACCCGCCGGGCCACGTCGTGGCGCGCGGGGATCGACAGATAGGCGCGGGTGTCGTCGTTGAAGCCCACGGTGTTGTAGAAACCCGCCGTTTCCGTGATCGTCTGGCGATAGCGCATCATTCCCTCGGCGCTGTCGAAGAACCACCATGCCGGGCCGAGCTTGAGGCAGGGATAGACGCCGGCCAGCGGCGCAAGCTCGCGCCCATAGGCGGTTTCGTCGAGCGTGAACAGGATCACCGTCAGATCGGCGCGCATCCCCACGGCTTCCAGCAGCGGGCGCAGCGCGGTCACGTAATCGGTGGGGGCGGGGATGTCGAAACCCATGTCGCGGCCGTGCATCGCCATGATCCGCGAGGAATGATTGCGGCGCGAGCCGGGGTGAATCTGCATTACCAGCCCGTCATCGAGCGACATGCGCGCCATCTCGGTCAGCATCTGGGCGCGGAACGTCTCGGCCTCCTGCGGTGTGCAGACCCCGCGCAGCGCCTTGTCGTAAAGCCGCGCGGCCTCGTCCTGCGGCAGGTTCTCGGTCCGGGCCGAGGGGTGGCCGTGATCGGTGGAGGTGGCGCCGAACTCCTTGAAATAGGCCCGCCGGGCCCGGTGCGCGGCCAGATAGCCATGCCATGTGGTGGTATCCTCGCCCGTCTGCTCGCCCATCAGCGCGACATTGCCGGCAAAGCCCTCCATCTCCGGATCGATGACGCCATCGGGGCGATAGGCGGTGATCACCCGGCCGTGCCAGCCGCTGTCGCGGATCATCCGGTGCCAGCGAAGATCGTCGGTGGCGGCTTCGGTGGTGGCGATGGTCTCGATGTTGAACCGGTCATAGAGCGCGCGCGGGCGAAACTCCGGCCGGGTCAGCGCCTCCGATATATGGTTGTAATAGTGATCGGCGGTGGATGCGTCCAGACGGTCCTGCAGCCCGAAAACCTCCTGAAACACATGGTCGAGCCAGAGCCGCGAGGGCGTGCCGCGAAACAGGTGGTAATGGGCGGCAAAGCGCTGCCAGATGCGCCGGCCATCGGTCTCCACCGGCCCGCCGTCGCGCCGCGGCACCCCCAGATCGGCCAGCGTCACCCCTTGCGAACAGAGCATCCGAAAGACGTAGTGATCGGGGATCACGAACAGATGCGCCGGGTCGGGAAAGGGCTGATCCTCGGCGAACCAGCGCGGGTCGGTATGGCCGTGGGGGCACAGGATCGGCACATCCCGCAACCCGGCAAGCAGATCCCGCGCCAGATCGCGCGCGGTGGGCTCGATGGGGAAAAGCCGGTCTTCGGGCAACAAGGGCATGGGCAGGTGACTTTCAGGCCTCGGGGAGGCCCAGCAGTAGGGCGGCCTGCCGCAAGGGTCAAGCATACGCCCGGGCCTGCCACTTCTGCCCC
>SKUV01000233.1 GCA_007129775.1 Paracoccaceae bacterium
GGGCCGGGGCCTGCGGCCCCGCCCCTTGCGTCGCGGGCGCTGCCCTGACCGCCCATTTTCGCTGACATTCCTGCCCTTGGCGTATAGCGCGCGGGTCTGGCGGCAAGCCCCCTTTCCCCGCCTTCGGTTTCGCGGCTAGGCTTGTCGTCGCACGCCCTCGCCCGCACAGGAGATCCGATGGCCATCCCCGATGCGCTTCATGACCTTGCCGGTCTGCTGGGGTCGCGGTTGAATCGGTCCGACAGCGACCGCGCCCTGCATGGCGCCAGCGAGACCCATTTCGCGCCCGCCCCGCCGGATGCCGTCGCCTATCCCGAAACCACCGCCGAGGTCGCGCAGATTCTGCGCATCTGCGCAGGCCATGGCTGCCCCGTAGTGGGCTGGGGTGCGGGCAGTTCGCTCGAGGGGCACGCGCTGGCGCTGCGGGGCGGGGTGACGGTGGATTTCGCCCGCATGAACCGGTTGCTCAACGTCGCGCCAGAGGACATGACCGCCCGGGTCCAGCCCGGGCTGACACGCGAGGCCCTGAATACCGAGTTGCGCGCCACGGGGCTGTTCTTTCCGGTCGATCCGGGAGCGGATGCCTCGCTCGGCGGGATGGCGGCGACCCGGGCGAGCGGGACCACGGCGGTGCGTTATGGCACCATGCGCGACAATGTTCTGGCGCTGGAGGTGGTGCTGTCTGACGGCCGGGTGATCCGCACCGGCAGCGCGGCGCCCAAATCCTCGGCCGGCTATGATCTGACCGCGCTTTTCGTGGGCTCGGAAGGCACGCTCGGGCTGATCACCGAGTTGACCCTGCGCCTGCACGGCCAGCCCGAGGCGGTTTCGGCCGCGGTTTGCGCCTTTGCGACGCTCGGCCCCGCGGTGGAGGCGGTGATCGCCACGATCCAGTCGGGGATTCCCATGGCGCGTATCGAATTCGTCGATGCCGCCAGCGCTGCCGCCTTCAACGCCGCCTCTGGCGGCGATCTGCCCGAAAGCCCCCATCTGATGGTGGAGTTTCACGGCAGCCCCTCTGCTGTGGCCGAGCAGGCCGAACGCTTCGGCGAGATCGTGGCCGAACTTGGCGGCGCGGGCTTTCGCTGGGCGACCCGTGCGCAAGACCGCACTGCCCTGTGGAAGATGCGGCACAATGCCTTCTACGCGATCCTCGCCGCCCATCCGGGCGGTTCGCCGCTGGTTACCGATGTCTGTGTGCCGATCTCGCGGCTGGCCGAAGCGGTGGAGCAGACCGTGGCCGATATTTCCGCCTCGGGCATTCCCGGCCCGATCGTGGGCCATGTGGGCGACGGCAATTTCCACGCCCTTTTGCTGCCGCGCAAGGGCGATCCGGCGCAGCTTGCCGCGGCACAGGCACTCTCTGCCCGCATGGCCGAACGCGCGTTGCGTCTGGGCGGCACGGTCACGGGCGAGCACGGCATCGGCATGGGCAAGCTGGGCTACATGGCCGCCGAGCATGGCGAGGGCTGGGCGGTGATGGGCAGCCTGAAACGCGCGCTCGACCCGGCGGGCATCCTCAATCCCGGCAAACTGGTCCCCGGAAACTGACCGGCCTGTCCCATTGCCGGCACGGTTATCGCGCGCCTGCGCGGGGGCGGATGGCAATCTCGCGCCGGGTTGACGAAAGCGTTATTCCGGGCCGATCCGAATCATTTGACAGGCTGTCAACCCATGCGCATGGTCTAAGGGCAAATCGGCGAAAAACCGCCGACAATAAAGGAGTCCCGAACATGGGCATGATGCAGGATTTCAAGGACTGGCAGCCGACAAAGGCCCATCTGGGCTGGTCCGTCGCCGCAGGAAGCGTGGCCACGATCGCGGCGGGCTTCATGCTCGGGCTGGTGGTGACGTCGGGCACCGCCGAAGACATGGCGCAAGCGGCCAGCAGGGCAGGGCAGACCGAGGTTGCTGCCCATGTCTGCGCCGAGAATTTCGCGATGAGCGATGCCGCGGCGGCGCAGCATGCCGAACTGGCCACGCTCACCACCCTGCGTCAGCGGCAATTCGTACAGAACCAGCCCTGGGCCGCGGTGCCCGGCTTCACCAATGTCAGCCGCGAGGTGGCGGACACCTGCGCAAGGCTGATCCTGCAGATGGATCCCGCCGCATTGCAGCGCCCGACGGTCAACGACGCGTGACAGAGGCTCCGGGTCGGGGCGCCTGCGCCCCGGCCCGGTCATGCCCCGCCGCGCGGCGTCGCGCGGCGGGGGTCAGCCGGCGTGCCTTTGGGACGGGGCGAGCCGTGCCGCCAGTTCCTCATGCAGCAGCGGCGTTGCCGCGATCAGCCCCCGGCTGGCAGGATGCGGCCGGGTGAAGACAAGCGGCGCGCCGCTGCGATCGGTCACGCGCACCCCGGCCTCGGCCGCGATCAGCGCACCGGCAGCCGTATCCCATTCCCAAGTGTCATGATGGGTCAGCGTGCCGTCGAAAGCGCCCTCCGCCACAAGGCAGAGCCGCCACGCCAGCGACGAGCGGAAATGCCGCGCGATCCGAGGTGCCTCACCACCGCGCCAATGCTCGGCGGCCACTTGCCTCCGGCTCGCCAGAAGCCTTGCGCCGGTCAGCCGTGGCTCTGGCGTTGCAATGTTCAGTGCTCGGCCGTCCAGATGGGCACCACCCCGCGCAACCGCGCTGTAGGTGTGCCCTTGCATCGGCAGATGCACGACGCCCGCCACCACGCGCCCGGCTTCGGCCACGGCGAGCGCATGGCCGAAGCCGGTTTCGCCTGCCAGAAAGGCGCGCGTGCCGTCGATCGGATCGACGATGAAGACCCGGCGTGCCGCGAGCCTTGCGGGGGTGTCCTCGGTCTCTTCCGAAAGCCAGCCGTAATCGGGACGCGCCGCCAGCAGCCGTGTGCGCAGCATCGCGTCGATTTCCAGATCCGCGGCCGAAACCGGACCGAGCCCGGCACCCTTTTCCCATGAGGCCGGCCCGTTGCCGAAATGCCGCCGGGCGATCTCGCCGGCGGCCAGCGCGGCCTCGGTCAGCAGCGCAAGGTCGCGCCGGTTCTCGGGCGCAGCGTCACTCTCCGGCAAGGGTTAGCCCCGACACCAGCAGGCTGGGCACCCGCGTGGACAGATGCGCCCGGGCGTCATTCGCCGGTACGATGCTGCGCAGCATCTCGCGCAGATTGCCCGCGATGGTGCATTCGTTCACCGGCCAGACGATTTCGCCCCCCTGCACCCAGAAACCCGATGCGCCGCGCGAATAATCGCCGGTTGTCGGGTTGATCGAGGCACCGATCAGCGAGGTCACGAGCAGGCCCGTCCCCATCTCGCGCAGCAAATCTTCGCGGCTGGCGCTGCCTGCGGTCAGCGCGACATTGGTGGTGCCGGGCGCGGGCGGGGCGCCGGTGCCGCGCATGGCGTTGGCGGTGCTTTGCAGCCCCAGTTTGCGCGCGGTTGCCAGATCGAGCACCCAACCCTGCAGCACACCCTTTTCGACCAACGCGCGCCGGCCTGTTTGCAGGCCTTCGGCATCGAAAGGCCGTGAATTGCCGATCCGGGGGCGCAGCGGATCCTCGATCAGGTCCAGCCCGTCGGGCAGGACCGGCGCCCCCATGGCATCGCGCAGCCACGAGGCCCCGCGCGCCACCGCGGTGCCGTTGATCGCCCCCAGCAGATGACCGATCAACGAACTTGCGATGCGTTCGTCGAAAACCACAGGATAAGCGCCGGTCTTGGGTTTGCGGGCCCCGCTGCGTGCCACCGCGCGCATGCCCGCAAGGCGCCCGATCTCCTCGGCATCGGGCAGATCGGCCTGATGGACACGCGCCTCGCCGTGCCAGTCGCGCTCCATCGCCGTGCCCTCGCCGGTGATCGCGACGCAGGAGGTGCTGCGCTGGGTGCGGGCGTAGCCCCCGGAAAAGCCGTTGGTCGCCGCCAGATGGATCTCGCGGCGGCCATAGCCGGCCGATGAGGCCTGCACCTGCGATACACCCGCGACCGCCAGCGCCGCAGCCTCGGCCCGGCGCGCATCTTCCTCCAGCGCCGCGGGGGCGGGCTCCGGGCTCGGGTCGTCGAGGTCGAGCGCGGCCAGGTTCCAGCCTTGCGCCAGTTGTCCCGGCTCCGCCAGACCCGCATGCGGGTCCTGCGGTGCCTCGCGCGCCATGGCCACCGCGCGCGCGGCCATTTCTTCCATAGTGCGCGGCGAGATATCGGAGGCCGAAACACAGGCCTGCCGCGCCCCCAGCATGACCCGCAGCCCGATGTCGAGCCCCTCGGAGCGTTCGGCCTGTTCCAGCACACCCGCGCGCACGTCGATCGACAGCGAGGTGCCGGCCACGGCGATCGCGTCCGCAGCCTCAGCCCCCGCCTTGCGCGCGGCGTGCAGCAATGCGCCGGTAAGATCGGCCAGCCTGTCGGTCATGCTCTGCTCTCCTGTGCCTGCGAGCCGGCGGCACTCCCGCCGCCATCCTCCGTTTGGAAGGGGAGGTAGACCGCCCCGCCCGTCACCGCAAGTCGGATGCCCCGGCTGCCATGTGCCCGCGTGGTCGGGCGGGGCGGCCGCACTGGGGCGCAGCCCCGGCGGACGCGCGCGGGAAGGGGGCTCGATGCCCCCGCAGCCGCGCACCCCCCGCCATGCTGTGCCGCAACGGGAGTCCACGTTGGGGCGAACGCTCCGCGCCCCGCACCGCGGGCCGCAGCGGATGCAGGACAGGCCCGCTGCCCGGCGCGCCTGCCGCGCAATGGTGCCCCGGCGCTGCAGACATGCCCGAATGCAAAGCCCCCCGGGGTGAACCCGGGGGGCGGTTGTCGCGTCGTCGGTGGTTACTGGATGCGCTGGCCGTTGGCGTAGATCCCGCCGTCCTCTCGCGCCTCCAGCGTGGTGGTCAGGTGGTCGGCATCGCCGTCGACCTGCCGGGTGAACAGGCCCAGCATCATCCGCGCGCCCTGGGCCTCGTCGCGGGGCACCATGCCGGCGTTAACCAGCGTATCGAGCAGGGCATTGGCGCCCTTGATCGTGAAGGTCACGCCACCTTCGGGCCGCGGCAGCCCGTCGAAGGTGTCGAGGTCGTTGTAATCCAGCGTGGCCTGCCCCTCGCCGGTCACTTCCGCGCCCACGGCCGAGATGAAGAGTTCGTTCAGCCGCACCTCGCTCAGTTCTCCCAGCGCCATCGGGCCGCCGAACATCATCATGAACAGCATCTCGTCGTCATAGATGTCGCCGGCCAGTTCCAGCTTGCCCTCCAGATCGAGGATCGCCGTCACCGGACCGCGCGGGAAGCTTTCCATCGGGTCGGCCATCTGCCAGACGTTGTCGTCGAGCACGAGATCCACGAGCCGCAGGCCGATCGACACGTCCTCGTTGCCGGCGCCCGGGCTGAGCGGAATGGACAGGCCGAGCCCGAATTCTCCATAGGCGATGTCGAGCGCGGGGAAGGGGATTTCATCGCCCGAAACAGTGCCCGAGACGTCCCGGCTCGTCGTGCTGTAGCTCACCCGGTTCGGCATCAGAGAGACCAGCGTCTCGGCCATGCTTGCCGTGACCGACGCCTGAAACTCATCCCATGCGTCGCGGAGGTGCACCTCTACCGCAACGGCATCATAGGAAGACCGGAAGTTGAAGCCGAAGCCGTCGCGCAGCGCCGCGCCCAGGTCTTCGCCGTCGAAGACGCCAAGCTGGGTGCCGTCGAAATCAAGCTGAAGGCCGGACATGGTCAGTTCCACATCCAGCATATCACCGCTGCCGCTGGGATCCTCGAAATCGATCACCAGGCTGAGATTGCCCGCAGTCATGCTGCTTTCCAGCCGGCTCGCGCCATCCTCGGCGAATTCGTAGAAGCCGGCGATCTCGCTCATCGTCAGATCGACCGTGGCATCCACCGCCTCGCCATCGGCCACCAGACCGGTGAGGCGGACGCTGAGTTCGGGGCCCTTGTAATCGTAGCGGATGCCGCCCTCGACCGCGGTGGCCACGGTCTGCAGATCGGGCTGGGCGATGGTGAATTGCAGAAGGTCATCCGCGTCCATCTCGGGCAGGGTGACAACGAGCGGCATCGCATCGGGCAGCCCGACCAGAACGCTGCCGTCGCCCTGCTCGGTCAATATCATGCGGTCGAATATGATCGAGACGGTGCCGCCATCGGGGATGTCGGTGGCCAGCGTCATGTCGGTGATGATCAGGCTGTCGCCATCACGGGTTTCCGAGCCTACCTGAAGCGTCTGCCCGAGGGAGGTGTAATAGGCCTGCCACGATTCCCAGACCGCATCGGCGGACAGGTCGGCATGGGCCGCGGATGCGGCGAACAATGCGCTCACAGCGACACTGGTGTGAAAATAATTTCCGAAACGCATGATCTGTCCCTCTTGTCTGGAGCTTGCCTGCCGACAGAACCATCTGCCCGGGGCGGTGGTCAAGGGGTCATTCCGCAACGCCGCGTACCGAAACGTCCCGGGCCTGGCCCGGCAGGGCGGTGCCGGCACGATCCCGCCGGTCTGCCAGGCGCGCGGCTGCCTTCCCGGCCAGCCGCTCTGGCGCGGCTTGGTGCCGCCCGCGCGAGGTCTTCCGGAGGTGGCCGGAACAAAGTGCCCAGCCCAAGCGTCGTGAACGGCTGTCTGGCCGTCCTCTGCCCTGCTGCCGCGGGCGGACATATCGTCTCGCCCCGATCGCAGGTGCCCTCCCCGTTCCGTCCGGTCCGTGGTCACGCGGAAATCCCGGCAGAAGGTGCGCATATGCTGCGCTTTCGCTTGGGCTTTTCCTGCATTAGAACCGGCCTCACCGGGTTGGGGCGGTCGCAGAAACGGGATGATCGGAATGGAGTATCTGAAGGGCAGGACGGTGCTGATCACCGGCGCGAGCCGGGGGATCGGGGCGGCGGCGGCGCGTGCATTCGCGGCGGCCGGTGCGCATGTGGGGCTGGCGGCCCGGGAAAGCCCGGCGCTCGCGGCGCTGGCCGCTGACCTGGGCCCGGCGGCGGCCACACCACTTGCCTGCGATGTGGCCGATTACGGCGATGTGGCCCGGGCCGTCGCCGGGCTGATCGCGGCGCGCGGGCGGCTGGATGTGCTGATCAACAACGCCGCGGTGATCGAGCCCATCGCGCCCCTTGCCACGGTTGATCCCGAGGCATGGGCGCGGCTGATCGATATCAACCTGACCGGCGCCTTCAACGGCTATCGCGCCACCCTGCCCGAGATGATCGCCCGGGGCGGCGGCACGATCATCACCATCGGGTCGGGCGCGGCCACGAACCCGCTGGAGGGCTGGAGCGCCTATTGCGCCTCAAAGGCGGGTGCGCTGATGCTGACCCGCATCGCCGATATCGAGGCGCGCGCCAAGGGCATCCGGGCGCTGAGCCTGTCGCCCGGGACGGTTGCGACCGGCATGCAGGCGACGATCCGCGACAGCGGGGTGAACCCCGTCAGCCGGCTCGACTGGTCGGAGCATATTCCGGCCGAGTGGGTGGCCCGCGCGCTGGTCTGGATGTGCGGCCCCGAGGCCGACCTCTGGCTTGGCAAGGAGCTGTCGCTGCGCGATGAAACGCTGCGCCGGCGCCTCGGCCTGACGGACTGACAGCCGCGACCGCGACCGCGTGCGCGGTCCGGCTGCCGGATGCGCCCTTACGGGCGGCGCAGCATCCGGACGGCCAGCGCCGCCCCGATCAGGATCGCCGGCACGGTCAGCAGGATCGGCGCGAGCACCGAAAGCTCCGGATTGCCGCCCGCGGCGAAGGTCTGCGCCAGCCCGCTCCCGGCCAGCGTGAACAGCATCGTGCCCGGCAGGATGCCGATGGCGGTGGTCAGCACATAGTTGCGCAACCCCACCCCCATCGCCGCCGGCAGGGCATTGGCCAGAAAGAACGGCACCACCGGCGCCAGCCGCAACAGCAGCAGCGCCTTGATCTCGTTCTCGCGCAGGCCCTCTGCCAGATTGCCGAGCTTGCCCGAGGCCACCTTGCGGTTCCAGCGTGCGATCAACCGCCCGCCCAGCCCCGCGCGGGTGATCATGTAGAGCCCCGTCGCCCCGATCGTCGCCGCGGTCACCACCACCGCCGCCCCGGCCAGCCCACCGAAAAGGTATCCGCCCAGCAGCGACAGCATCGCGATCCCGGGCACCGACACCAGCGCAGCCAGCACATAAAGCACAAAGAAGGCCAGCAGAACCTGCAGGAAATTGGCCTCGCGCCATGCGTCGAGGGCGGCATGATGGGCGGCCAGTTGCTCCAGCGTCAGCCAGTCGCGGCCGAACCAGCCCGCCAGCAGCGCGGCCAGCACCACAAGCCCGAGCCCGGTGAGCGCGCCGCGCCGCCTGTCAATGCTCTTGCTGTCGTCCAAAGCTCTCACCGCCGAAGCCATGTCGCGCCGCCACCGGCCCCTTATCATAGCGCTTGGGGCGCGAAAGTCGCGCCTTGCCGGGCGCGCGCTGGGCAAACGGGCCCTGCAGCCGAAAGCCTGTGTGGTGGCTGACGCACCTGCGCCGCCACCGGCGGCCCGCCGGGTCAGAGAGGCGCGATCCGCTCGCGGGCGAGCCATGCGGTGACCGCCGGGCGCACCGATTCCGCCCCGCTGGCCCGGGCCTCGTCCACCACGGCGCGCAGGGCGCGCAAATCCACCTGCCGGATCAGGTTCTTGACCGGGCCGACCGAGGCCGGCCGCATCGACAGCATCCGCAGACCGATCGCCGCCAGCACCGCCGCATCCACGGGCCGCCCGGCGTCTTCGCCGCAAAACGACAGCGGCGTGCCGGTCTCGGCGCAGCGCCGGACGACCTGTTCGATAAATGTCAGATAGCCGCTGTCGAGCGCATCGTAGCGCCGGCGCACCCGCTCGTTCTCGCGGTCGGCGGCAAAGAAGAACTGCTTGAGGTCGTTGCCGCCGATCGAGATGAAATCCGCCGCCTCGAAGAAGGCCCGCGGCGCGAAGGCGAGGCTCGGGGTTTCCAGCATCGCGCCGACCTCGA
>SKUV01000198.1 GCA_007129775.1 Paracoccaceae bacterium
AACATCCATATCGAGGACCTGCGCGAGGAATTCGTGCGCGATTTCGTCTTTCCGATGTTCCGGGCCAACGCGGTCTACGAGGGGCTTTATCTTCTGGGCACCTCCATCGCGCGGCCGCTCATCTCCAAGCGGCTGGTGGAAATCGCCGAGGCCACGGGCGCCGATGCGGTCGCCCATGGCGCGACCGGCAAGGGCAACGATCAGGTGCGGTTCGAATTGTCGGCCTATGCGCTCAACCCGTCAATCAAGGTGATCGCGCCGTGGCGGGAATGGGATCTTACCAGCCGCACGAAGCTGCTGGAATTCGCCGAGGCGCATCAGATCCCCATCGCCAAGGACAAGCGCGGCGAGGCGCCGTTTTCGGTCGATGCGAACCTGCTGCACACCTCCTCGGAAGGCAAGGTGCTGGAAGACCCGGCCGAAGAGGCGCCCGGCTACGTCCATCAGCGCACGGTCGATCCCGAGGACGCGCCCGACACGCCCGAATTCGTCGAGATCACCTTCGAGAAGGGCGATCCGGTGGCGATCGACGGTGCGGCCCTGTCGCCCGCCGAAATCCTGACGGCGCTGAACGAGCTTGGCCGCCGGCACGGGATCGGGCGGCTGGATTTCGTGGAAAACCGTTTTGTCGGCATGAAATCGCGCGGGGTCTACGAAACCCCGGGCGGCACGATCCTTCTGGAGGCGCATCGCGGGATCGAGCAGATCACGCTCGACAGCGGCGCCGGGCATCTGAAGGATTCGATCATGCCGCGCTATGCGGAACTGATCTACAACGGCTTCTGGTTCTCGCCCGAACGCGAGATGCTTCAGGCCCTGATCGACAAGAGCCAGGAGCATGTGACCGGGACGGTGCGGCTCAAGCTCTACAAGGGGCTGGCGCGGACGGTGGGCCGCTGGTCGGATCACAGCCTCTATTCCGAGGCGCATGTCACCTTCGAGGATGACGCCGGCGCCTATGACCAGAAGGATGCGGCAGGCTTCATCCAGCTCAACGCGCTGCGGCTGAAGCTCCTTGCGACACGCAAAAGGCGGCTGGGCCAGTAGGGCGTGCCGCGCGCACCTGCGATGCCTTCAGAATGAAAAAACCCGCGCCCCTTGCGGGGCGCGGGAAAGGTGGCCCTTCCGGCCGCGCCGCGATGGCACGGCCGGTCAGGCGGCAAGCCGTTCAGGCTTGCCCCGACGTTGGTTATCCTCTTCCACCAGCACCCCGTGCAGGGCGCGGATCGAGTCCTGCATCCGGTCCTTGGGCACGATGAACTGCACATCCACGTCGCGCGTGGTCTTCTGCAGGCTCACCGGCTCGATCCCGGCGGCATCCAGCGCCTCGAGCCCCCGCGCCATGACCTTGAGGCCCTTGAGGCTGCGCCCGATCACGGCGACCACCGCGAGGTTGCGCGCCGAGAGCGTGGCGTTGGGGTAGAGTTTCGCCAGATCGCGCTCCACCCGGCGCACGGATTTCAGCGGAGCGTTGACGTAGTGGGTGATGGTGTTCGCGTTCGAGGTCTTGGACACGATCCAGACCTTGTGGCGCGTCAGCACCTCCAGAATCGCTGCGTCGTAGCCTTTGACGCCAACCATGTCCTGTTCCAGCAATTCGACGGCGAAGACGCCGAGCCCGGTGATCATGTCCACCCGCGACGCTTCGGCCTCGGTCGTGTCGATCAGGGTGCCGGGGTCTTCGGGTTCGAAGGCGTTGGTCACGCGCAGCGGGATGCCAGCGCGGCGCAACTGCTTGGCGGCGCTGGGGTGGATCGCCTCCATCCCCATGTTCGACAACTGGTCGGCCACGTCGTAATTGGTGCGCCCGATCTTGACCACCGCATCCTCGCCCACGATCTTGGGGTCGGCGCTGGAGAGGTGGAACTCCTTGTGGATGATCGCCTCGGCCGCATCCGTCTGGACGGCGATGCGCGCGAAGGTCACCTCGGAATAGCCCCGGTCGTAGGCGCGCATCAGCCCTTCCTCGCACTGGGCATAGCCGGTGACGATGGGCAACTCGCACGTCAGGTCGATCCGCGAAAAGGCATCCTCGATCCGGCTGTCGAGGCTGTGGGTGCTGTCGTCACGCCAGCCCGAAAGATCGACGAAGCGCGCGTTCACCCCTGCCCGGCGCAGCATCAGCACCGTGGCATAGGCCGAATGCGCCTCGCCCAGACCCGACAGAAGTTCCCGAATCGTGAGCATATGCTCATCGAGCCGGAAATGCCCGTAGGAGCACAGGCGCTGCAGATCGATCAGGCAAGAGCGCGCGCCGTCGATCCGGTCGCGCACGAACTGGTCGGCCATCATCCGGTCGGCCTCGTCCTCCAGCACTTCGGTATGGGCGGCCATCATCGCCTCCGCCACCTTTTTCAGCGCGTCGGACCAGCCGGCATCGCTGTCGGCATTGGCGAAAAGGCCATAAACCCCGGGCGTGCCGGATTTCTTGTGCTCCAACAGCAGGTCGGTGATCCCGCCATAGGCGGAAACGACGAAGATGCGGTTGTAGAGATCAGCGCCCTTGCGCTGCCCGATCAGCAGCGTGTCGCGCAGTTCTCGCGCCCGCGACATGGACGTTCCGCCGATCTTTTCGACGGTATGCGTGGTTTTCGCGGTGGTCATGTCCACCCCCTCGTATGCGTTCTTGTCAATCGGCTGCGGCGTAGGAGCCGTCGGCCTGGTGCACCTCTTTCCCGGTTACGGGCGGGTTGAACACGCAGGCCAGCACCAGTTCCTCGGAACAGCGCAGCGTATGCTTGTCGTGCTTGTCGAGCGCATACATCACCCCGGGGCGAATTTCGTGCGTCTCGCCCGTGGCCAGATCGGTGATCGAGCCATGGCCCGAGATGCAATAGACGCTCTCGAAGTGGTTCTTGTAGTGAAACGTATGCTCCGAGCCGGCCTCGATGGTGGTGATGTGGAACGAAAAGCCCATCCTGTCATCGGCCAGCAACATCCGCACGGAGTTCCAACGCGCGTCCGAGATCGAGCGCGGGCCGGTTTTCAGGTCGTGAAAGTCGCGAATGATCATGGTGCTACTCCGCAGCGATGGAAGGTTTCGGGGCATGTGCGGCGGCGCAGGTCTTGACCGCCGCGGTCAGGATATCGAGCCCCTTGTTCATCAGCGCGTCGGGCGTTGTCAGCGGCGCGAGGATCTTGACGACCTCGTCATGGGCGCCGGATGTCTCGATGATCAGGCCGTTGCGGAAGCACTCGGCGCAAATCTCGCCGGCAAGCTCGCCCGAGCCCACGTTGACGCCCTGCATCATGCCGCGCCCGCGCAGGGCCGCCTCGTCCAGACCCAGCAGCCCGGCGATCGATCTCAGCCGTGCCCGAAGGCGCACGCCCTTGGCCACGACGTCGCGCGACAGGCTGTCATCCTGCCAGAACTTCTCCAGCGCCACGCGCGCGGTGACGAAAGCGTGCTGGTTGCCGCGGAAGGTGCCGTTGTGTTCGGCCGGCTTCCAGATGTCGAGTTCGGGGCGCAGCAGCAGCGCCGCAAACGGCAGGCCCATCCCCGACAGCGATTTCGCCAGCGGGATCAGGTCGGGCACGACGCCCATCTCCTCGAAGCTGAAGAAGGTGCCGGTGCGGCCGATGCCGGCCTGAATGTCATCGGCGATCAGCAGCGCGCCGTGCTTCTTGGCCAGCCGCGACAGGCCCTGCAGGAATTCGGCGCTCGCGGCATTCAGCCCGCCCTCGCCCTGCACCGGCTCGATCAGGAACGCCGCCGGCGCATCGATGCCGGAGGAGGGATTGTCGAGCATCGCCTCGATCATCGCCAGCGAATCGACGCCGGGCAGCGCGCCCTCGTAGGGCATCCGCACCACACCGTGCAGCGCCATGCCACCGCCCGCGCGCTTGCCGGCATTGCCGGTGGCCGCGAGCGCGCCCATGGTCATGCCGTGAAAGCCGTTGGTGAAGGCCACGATGGTTTCGCGGCCGGTGACCTTGCGCGCCAGCTTCATCGCGGCCTCGACCGCGTTGGTGCCGGTCGGGCCGGTCATCATGATCTTGTGGTCCATGCCGCGCGGCTTCAGGATCAGCCGCTCGAACGTGTCGAGGAAGGCGGCCTTGGCATCGGTGTACATGTCAAGCCCGTGGGTCACGCCGTCGGCCATGATATGTTCGACCAGCGCGGCCTTCATGTCGGGGTCGTTATGGCCGTAGTTGAGCGAGGAGCAGCCGGCGAGAAAGTCGATATACTCGCGGCCCTCGGAATCGGTCATGATGCTTCCGCTGGCCTTGACGAAGACCGTGTCGAAGGCGCGGCAATAGCTGCGAACCTCGGACTCGCGGCGGGAAAACACGGATTTGTCTGCTGTCTGGGCAGTCATGGGGATACCTCGAATGTCTGAACGTGTGGGCGAGCGGTTTCGGCTTCGCGTCAGGCGACGCGGCGCAGCGGCTCCGCCATACGGATCGTGACCATGTATTCGGTCGCGTGGGCGCCGTCGAAATGGTCATCCTCGCGGAAATGCGGGGCCGATCCGACCGTCGCGCCCATCCGCCGGGCAAACTTGCGAAACAGCGCCCAGGATGCGTCGTTGTCGCTGGTGATGGTGGTCTGCATGTCGGTCACGCCGGCGCAGGCATCGCGCCGCACGAGATCCGTGAGCATCCGCAGCCCCAGCCCGGTGCCGCGTGCCTTGGGCGACACGGCTACCTGCCACACAAAGATCGTGCCGGGGTCGGACGGCGGCACATGGCCGGAAACCCAGCCCACGACCTCGCCATCCATCTCGGCCAGCACGCAGGTGTCGGCGAAATGATCGCACTGGATCAGATTGCAATACATCGAGTTTTCATCGAGCGGCTTGCACTCGGAGATCAGCCGCCACACCGCCGCGCCGTCCTCGGCGCACGGTTTTCGGAGCGTGATCGCAGGGCGCGTCATGCGCCGGATATTGTCGGTCTGGTGGGTCATATTCTGGCCTCTTACCACGTCGGGGCTGTGTAGATAGCTATACTAAGCTAATCAATCAACCCTACAGGACTGTTTTGGCTGCAAAAAAAATCACTGGTTGCATTTCCTGTTGACAGAAAAACTTTGAAATACGAATGGTTTATCGGGGAAGAAAGTTCCGAATTCGCGCAAGAATATTGCGTCTGGCGGATTTTTTCGCCTAAATTGCGGGCAGTCTGAAAAGGCCTCGCCAGATCAAGAGGTTCCGAGCAATGACGCGGTCCGAAGCCACTCTCGTCGCCTTGCGGCGCATCCTGCGCGCCACCGAACAGCACGGCCGCGCGCTTGCCCGGGCCTCCGGGCTGACGCCGGTGCAGATGCGGGTTCTCGCGCTGATCGCGGCCGAAGGCCATGCCACGCCCAAGACGCTCGCGGGGCAGATGCGCGTGGCGCAGGCCACCGTGACCGCGCTGATCGACCGGCTGCAGGCCAAGGGGCTGGTGCAGCGCCAGCGGTCCGAACGCGACCGGCGCCAATCGATCCTGACGCTGACCCCGGAGGGCAGGAGGCTGGCCGAGGCTGCGCCGGACCCGCTGCAGGATCAGTTCGTCGCCCGGTTCGAGGCGCTGGAGGATTGGGAACAGGCGATGCTGGTCGCCGCGCTGGAGCGCGTGGCGCGGATGCTCAACGCCGCCGAACTGGATGCCGCGCCGGTGCTCGATCTGGGCGATCTGGGGCGCCAGTAGCCGCGCCTGCGCGCGTTTTCACAGGCGGATCACCGACACCAGACGGCCGTAATCCACCTCGCCGCGATGAACCGACCGGCGGTAGGAATAAAACCGCTCCGGATCGCCGTAGGTGCAGTGCCGCGTCCATTCGGCCGCCGCCAGCCCCAGCCCGCGCAGACGTGCCAGCGAATAGCCCGGCAGATCGAAGTGATAGCGGTCGCCCTCGCCATTGGCGAAAAACCGGCTGTTGCCGGGATCCTCGGCAAGGAAGGCATCGAGGAATTCCGGGCCCACCTCATAGGCGCGCTGGCTGATCGTCGGGCCGATCCCGGCGCGGATCGATTCGCGCCGGGCACCGAGGCTTTCCATCGCCTCCACCGTGGCTTCGAGCACCCCGTCAAGCGCGCCGCGCCAGCCGGCATGGGCCGCGCCGATGACGCCGGCCTCCGGGTCGCGAAAGAGCACCGGCTGGCAATCCGCCGTCAGCACCGCGAGCGCCAGCCCGGGCGTGGCCGTGGCCATGCCGTCGGCGCGGGCGGGCGACGGGCCGCAGGTGTCGATCGTGACGGCGCGGGCCGAATGCACCTGATGGACCGAAACCAGCGCCTCGGGCGGCACTTCCATCGCCGCGGCGACGCGGGCGCGGTTGATCTGCACCGCCTCTGACTGATCCGACGATCCGGCGCCGCAGTTCAGCCCGCCGAACACCCCCGACGAGGCGCCGCCCTTGCGGGTGAAGAAGCCGTGCCGGACATCGCCCAGCACCGGTGCGGTCAGAATCTCCAGCAGGCTGCGGGCGGTCATCCTCTGCCCTCCGTCGCGGCGCCACGATCCGCCGGCCCCGTCATCGTGGCTGTTCTGCCATGCCGGGCGGGGCATGGCCGGGCGGATGCAGGGCCAACACCCTGAACAGCGTTCCCATTTCCTGCGGATGGGTCAAGCGCCGATATGCCGCCACATGGGCATCGAGCGCGGGCCCGGCCAGATTGCGGGCGAGCGCCTGGGCCCGCGGGGTGATCCCCAGCGCCTCGAGCCACAACCCCTGGCCGGCCGGGCCCGACAGGCCGATGCGCGGAACTGCAATGCGCGCGGCGCGGGCGAGCGCCTCGAAATCCACATGGGCGGTCAGGTCGGCCTGCCCGGGATGGGCGAGAATCGGGTCGGTCCGGTGGTCGCGCAGGGCCTGCACCGTAACGCCCAGACTGCGCCAGCCGCCGTAATCCACGATCAGCGCAGCGCCCCGCGCCGCGACCCGCCGGGCGATGGCGGCCATTACCGGCTCTGCCGCGGGGCAGAGTTCCACCAGATCACCGGGCCCTGTATCCTCCAACCGGTGGGCGAGCGCGGCGAGCGGCGCCGCCGGGGCAAGGCCGAGGGCAAGCGCGCCGTCGCGCAGGCCCACCACCCGTTCCGCCCAGCCGCCCTCGGCGCGCAGGAACTGCCGCACCGGCAGCGCGTCGAAGAACTCGTTCGCCACCAGCCAGAGCGGGCCTTCGGGCAGGGCGTCGGGCGTTGTGTGCCACGTCACGGGCAGGCCAGCCAGCGCGGCCTGTTGCGATGCCCGCAGCCGCGGCGAGGCTTCGACCAGATGCAGCCGGGCAGCGGTATGAAAGCCCGGCACCCGAGCCGTGGCGCGCCAGATATCGGCCATCAGCGTGCCCCGGCCGGGCCCAAGCTCGGCCAGCGCGAAGGGTGCGGGCGCGCCCTGATCCTGCCAGTTTTGCGCCAGACACAGCCCCATCAGTTCGCCGAACATCTGGCTGATTTCGGGCGCGGTGGTGAAATCGCCCGCCGTCCCGAAGGGCTCGCGCGTGGTATAATAGCCATGTTCGGGGTGCAGCAGGCATTCGGCCATGTAATCGGCCATGCCGATCGGGCCGCTGGCGGCGATCCGCCGGGCCAGAAGACGGGCAAGCGGGGTGGCGGCCTCGCGGGGCGCCTCCGGCCCGGGGGTATTTGGGGTGGTCATGGCCCGCCGGGCGCGGGCGCGGGGCGGAGCGCGCGCCAGATCAGGAAAAGGCCCAGCGCCAGCAGCGGCAGGGACAGCACCTGCCCCATGCTGAGGCCGGCCTCGCCCAACCGCAGCACATGGCCGGCGGGATTGTCGGGGGAGATGAACTGCGCATCGGCCATCCGCCAGACCTCCACCACCATCCGCGCGAGGGCGTATCCGGCCAGAAAGACCCCCGCCGTCAGCCCCGGGCGCCGCAACGCGCCGTGCCGCCAGACCAGCCAGAGCAGCACGAGGCCCAGCGCCAGCCCCTCCAGCCCGGCCTGATAAAGCTGGGTGGGGTGGCGCGCGCAGGGGCCGACCCAATCCCACGGGCAGGCCTGCGCCGCGGCGCCGGGAAAGATCACGCCCCAGGGCATCTCGGTGGGTCTTCCCCAAAGCTCGGCATTGATGAAATTCGCGATCCGGCCCAGCATCAGCCCCACCGGGGTGGCCAGTGCCATGGCATCGGCCAGTTGCAGAACCGGCACCCCATACCGGCGGCAATAGACAATCCCCGCGACCGCCGCCCCGGCAAGCCCGCCGTGAAAGGCCATGCCGCCCTGCCAGATGAACAGGATCTCCAGCGGGTTCGCGAGGTAATAGGCCGGTTGGTAGAACAGAACAAATCCGAGGCGGCCGCCGAGGATCACGCCGAGGATGATCCATGTCAGAAGCCCCTCCACCGCTGCCGGCGCCATGGGCGCAGTGCCCCCGGGCCAGAGCGCGGGGCGGCGCATCAGTGCCGCGACAATGGCCCATGCCAGCAGGAAGCCCACGATATAGGCCAGCGCATACCAGCGCAGCGCGAAGGCGAAGTTGCCGATCTCGAGGGTGAAGATCTCGGGCGATATGTCGGGGAAGGGGATCGCGGCCAGCATGGCACCTCCGTTCTGCGCGCCCTCCATCCCAATGCCCTGCGGCGAAGTCAACCTTGCGCGACTGTGCCTGCCGGGCCATATCAGGGGCAGTTTCAAAGCGCAGTTTCAAGCCGGAGAACCCCATGCAAAGCCGCAACCGCCTGCTCGATGACGTGGCCCAGTTGATGACCAATGCAATGGGCGTGGCCCAGGGCGCGCGGGAAGAGGCCGAGACGGCGATGAAATCGGTCATCGATCGCTGGTTGGCCGACCGTGATCTGGTCACGCGCGAGGAATTCGACGCCGTGCGCGCCATGGCTCAGAAGGCGCGCGAGGAGAACGCCGCCCTGAAGACGCGCATCGACGCGCTGGAAGCGGCGGCGGCGGCGAAGAAGGGCTGAGCGGCGCGCCGCACCGGCCC
>SKUV01000014.1 GCA_007129775.1 Paracoccaceae bacterium
ATGCCGCCCGTCGCACGCCCCCCGCCAACGCTGCCCAAGCCGTCTGATGCGGGAATGTTGCCTTTGCGCGCACGCCCCGCGATAGTCGCTTCCGAACTACCGGACTCCGCCATGAGCAAAAGTCTGCGCCGCGTCGAAACCGCCCTCCGAAACGCAGGTCTGCCCGCGCGCATCGCCGAGATGCCCGCCTCCACCCGCACCGCCCCCGAGGCCGCCGCGGCGGTGGGCTGCGCGCTCGACCAGATCGTGAAATCCATCGTCTTCCGCGGCGGGCAAAGCGGCCGGCTGCTGCTGTTTCTCACCGCCGGCGGCAACCAGATCTGCCCGGAGCGCGCGGCGCAGGCCGCCGGCGAACGTCCCGAGCGGGCCGATGCGGCGCTCGTGCGCTCCGGCACCGGCTTTGCCATCGGCGGGGTTGCGCCCCTCGGCCATATCGCCCCGCTCGACATCTGGGCCGACCCGCGGCTTCTGGATTTCGCCGAGGTCTGGGCCGCGGCCGGCACCCCGCGCCATGTCTTCGCGGCCGAGCCGCGCGCACTCGTCTCCGCCAGCGGGGCGCGGCTCGCCGGGTTCACCCTCTGAAAGCAGCGACGGCCAGGGCGTCCCATTTCGCCCGACGCCGGTCGCGCTCGGGGATCACCGGCAGGCCTCCTGCAGCCCTCCGTTGCAGGCGCGCCGCCAGTAGTTTCTGGCTTGGAACGGGTTGCGCGCCACGCCCAGACCGGCATCGTAGGCCGAGCCCAGATTGGCACAGCCCCACATATCCCCCGCCTCGCACGCTCGACGAAAATACCCGACCGCGCGGCGATGATCCTGCGCCACGCCCGTGCCGCGCCAGTAAATCCCGCCAAGATTGTTCATCGCACTGGCGTTTCCACCCTCCGAGGCAAGCCGGAACAGGCGGCGCGCCTCGGCATAATCCCGCAGGGCTTCGGGACCGAAGGCGTGAATCCTCCCGAGATGCCTGAGGCCCAGAGTATCTCCGGCCTCGGCGGCCATGCCATACCAGCGCATCGCGTCCTCGAAGTTCTCCGCCGCATGATAGGCCCTGCCCAGAAGCGCCATGGCACGCGCGTTGTCGGGGCCTTCCGCGATGGCATCACGGCATGCCGCGATGGCCTGACAGCCGCTGTCTGCCCGCATTTCTGCGAGATTCTTGCGGTCCGGATCGGCGCGCGCCACGCAGGCGGCAAATGCCGGCCCGCCGCTTGCGGGTGACGTGTCGCGGCCCGTGTCGAGGCCGAAATCCTGCTCAGCGATCGCAACCGGCACAATCTGCGAGCCGCGCGCGCCTTGGGAAAAGCCTTGCCCGTCGTCCCGCCAGCCAATGGCATCCGTGTAGGGATAGCCCAGGCAAGTCGGCTCACCGAAAGTATGTCGCGCTGCGACGGGACCGCCCCGCCCCACATCCTCGTTGATCTTCTCCAGACACAGGAAGACGTAGGATTCGGGAATTCCTCCAAGCGGAAGCTGCGACATGCCCCGCGACAGTCCGGTGGGAAAGACGAACCAGATGTTCATCGGCCGCCGCTGGTCAGGATAGACCTCCAGCCCATCGGTAAAGCGGAACCTGCCCTGATCGCGATCGCGGTTGGCATAACCCACGCAATCGGCACGAAGGAAATGGCCGCCAGCGTCCGCCCGCCTCCGATGTTCATCGTGCTGTCGTCCTTCTCAAATCCGATCGCGCAATCCGAGATTCGCATGCGCGCGCGATGCTGAAACGGGGCGTTCGCGAGGCGTTGACTGCTGAAAATCCAGATCAGATCGTCGGCGATCATCCGCTCGAAATCCGCCTTGCTTTGCGAAAACCGCGCCGCCGCGCGGAGTTCGTCGCCCAAGGCGCGTTCCGCTGCGCGCTGAATGTTGCCGAATAAACGCTCGGCCTGATCGGTATTCAAGGCTGTGAACCGCTGCCAGTCTATGGCGTTGCGTGGCGTGCCCCGAATGGTCGCACGGGCGATCCATCCATCGGTCCGGCTGAAATCGATCCCGCGCACGGTTTCGCGATAATGATACTCGTATCGGAACGGCACCGTCACGGCGCCGGCACGCTGTGCACGCACCAGCAGCTGGCCGGAAGACCTGCCCACGACCTCGCGGAACGCTTCTTCGATGTGCCGCTGCTGCACGCGCGCGGCCCCGTCCGGGCCGTCAACCTGCCATCGGTCCGCACCCTGCGCGATAAGCGCTTGCAGCCACGCGTCCTCATCCGCAACGAAAGTATCCTGCGTCAGGCGTGCGGTCCCCTCGATGCTCACCCGCCCGGTTCCTGCCGCCCCCGGAAAGTTGCGAAAAGCCAGACGCTCGATCTGCAGATGCGCCGGAAGGGCGCGGGAGACGACATTCTCGACCTGAGATCGTGACGGTTCCGCCGCCGCGATCGCACCGAAGGTCAGGAGCAGAACGGAAACTCAGCAGAACCTGCACAACCGGCATTGCGCTCGCCCTTCTCTGTTTGTTCGCTGAAAACACAATTCCTACCAACAGAATCCGCAAAGCCACAGCAGGACACGCGGCTTTCCTGCCGCAACGCCTGGCCCTGACGCAGCCCGCCAAAGCCTGCGAATCGACCTGCGACGCAAGAAGGCTGATCGGCCGCAGCCAAGCCCGGCTCTGCCTGGCGCGAAGGGGCCTGGCCCTCCATCATGTCGCGCCGGTCCCGCACAGGCTCCGCGCCGTGAGGGTGGGGCGCGCCCGGCAAGGCCGACCGCCGCGCATCCGGCCAGTCGCCGCCATTCACCGGCCTTGCGCCGCTTGCCTGCCCGCGTGGCGCCCGCGCCGGTGCCGACCATTTTTCTGCGTGGCGTTTCAGGGACAATCGCCACGCACTCCCTCCCGAACGGCTCTGCCGCTTGACGAAACCCCGGCTATCACGCACCTATTCGACCTCGCCTCGCGAGGGCAGCCAACCCGCCGCGCACCGCCGCTTTCGACCCCATTCACCTGATCGTTTTTTCGTCCCACCCAAGCAGGATACCCGGATGCCCAACCTGCCCGCCCCCGACCTTCAGCCCGAGTTCTACGAAAGCGTGGCGCTGAAACGTGCGCTGGCCTGGGTGATCGATACGGTGCTCGTCCTGCTTCTGACGCTCCTCGCCGTGGTGCTGAGCGCCTTTGTCGGGGCGCTGTTCTTTCCGTTTCTCTACGGCGCGGTGAACATCGCCTATCGCACGGTCGGACTCGCGCGGTGGTCGGCGACGCCGGGAATGATGCTCTTGTCGATCGAGTTCCGAGATTCGAGCGGGCACCGGCTCGACCCGGGGACCGCGCTTGCCCATACGCTCATCTTCACCGTTGCGATCCTTATCTTTCCGCTGCACTTGCTGTCGATGGCCCTGATCCTGATCAGCGAACGGGGCCAGAGCCTGGGCGACCACATCCTTGGAACCGTCGCACTGAACCGCCCGGCGATGCACTGATCCGTGCATACGGGGCGCCCGCGCCGAACCGCCCGACACTGGCGGCAGGCCATATGATCGCGCGGCGGCCCGGACAGGACCAAACACAAGGCTTGGCAGAGGGACGGAGGCTTGCTAGCGTCATTGTCCGTCGGCACAATTCCGGCCCCGATGCCCGAAACGGTCTCTTCATGCGCCATACGCTTCCCATAGCACCGCAATTCTATGTGACGGCCCCGCAGCCCTGCCCCTATCTGGACGGGCGGATGGAGCGCAAGCTGTTCACCGCACTGCAGGGGGATAATGCGGAAACCCTCAACGACGCGCTGTCGAAGCAGGGCTTCCGGCGCTCGCAGAACGTTCTCTACCGACCCTCCTGCGCCGATTGCGCGGCCTGCCTTTCGGCCCGTATCCGCGTCGCCGATTTCCGCCCGAGCCGCAGCCAGCGCCGGGCCCGGCGCCGCAACGCCCACCTGCGGCGCGAAGCCAACACGCCATGGGCGACCGAAGAACAATATGCGCTTTTCCGGCGCTATCTGGACAGCCGCCATGCCGATGGCGGAATGGCCGACATGGACATCTTCGAATTCGCCGCGATGATCGAGGAAACGCCGATCCGGTCGCGGGTGATCGAATATACCGCCCCTCCGGCGCAGGGAGAGGGCCGCCGCCTCGCCGGGGTCTGCCTGACCGATGTGCTCGATGACGGCCTGTCGCTGGTCTATTCCTTTTACGAACCGCAGGACGCCGCGAACAGCATCGGCACCCACATCATCCTCGATCACGTGGAGATCGCGCGCGCGGCCGGGCTGCCCTATGTCTATCTCGGCTACTGGGTGCCGGGCAGCCGCAAGATGGGCTACAAATCCCGCTTCAGCGCGCTCGAAGTGTATTTCCGCGGTGAATGGCGCGACATCGGCGATCCCGAAAGCTATTCGGCGACGCGCCATCCGCTCTCGGTTGATCCCATCGCCGAGCAGGTCGCGCGGATCGACCTGCCCGACAGCCGCCCGACCCGCAGCTGACACCCGGACCCGCGGCTGACACCGGCGACAGCGCGCCGCCCTTCGGTTCCGCGACCCCGACCCTTTGCGCAGGTGCGGCCTCGGGGGGCATCGAGCCCCCGCTCAGCCGCGCGCGGCCAAAGGCCGCGCCACCGGCCGCAGCCCGTTCGCGTCACGCGACCCGGGGGGCATCTTATGGCGCGGCGAGCGCCGCGCTGGCCAGGCGTTGTAAGTATTCAACCGGTCTGACCCCCACAGTTTCAATGGTCTGACACCTGCCGGTGATTTGTGGGAATATCCGATCACAGCCGCGAACGGGTGGTTGCGGGCGGGCGCGCGGGGGCGGGTTTCGGCGCGGCGTCCTTGGCCATTGGAGGGCTTCGCTCGGGCCCGGATACCCGCGCACCGTCACATCGGTCACGCGCAAGCGGCGCGCGATTTCAGCGACGGAATGCCCCTTCCAGGCCAGACAGGTTGCGATCCACGGGTTGCCGATGGGAACCCGTTTCTGCAACAGGTAATCCAGATCGGCCAGGGCGTTGGCGCGCTCATACCCGACAAGCCTTTCCAGCCGCCCCTTGCCCTTCGGGTCTTTCGACAGGGTGCGTTCCGCGCCCCCGAAAGTCAGCAGGAATTCCACGGCCAGATCAGCGCCCGGAACCCTGTGACCCGGACCCCTGACACGGAACGCCTGCACGGGGCGCCTGCACGGAACGCCTGCACGGGGCGCCTGCACGGGGCGCCTGCCTCGCGCGGACGGCCCCGGACAGGCGGGAACCTGGAGCCTCCGCGTCATGCCGATCCGTCCCGGATGCGAGAGCATGCCAGGTTGCGATGCCACCAGCGATGCCACCAGCGATGCCACCAGCGCGATGCCCGTGGCGCTTCCGGGCGCTCTCGCCGGTGCGGCGTCCCGGCAGGAAGGCGGCTGCGATACCGGATTCCGGTTGTTCGAAGGTGCGATGCCGGATGCGGGCGGGCCCGGCACTGCCGTTGTCTTGCCAGTGCCGGGACCGCCCGCGATCATGGTGAAGCCCGGCCCGTCAATCACCGTCACCATTTCCAGCGACCGCGTGATATCCCGCGCGGTCTGGGTTTCGGCCCAGTCGCCAATGCGCCTTGGTCTGTCACTGACCTTGGCAAGCCTGATCGGTTGTGTCGTCTTCGACTCCGTCCAAAGGAAGGGGCTTGCGCCCCGGATGCATGGCATGGGGGATGTTGCAGCGTCCCTCATGCCGCCAGCTTCCTTTGACGGGCCGCGCCCCGCGCCCGTCTGGCCGCAAGAGCGGTATCCATGTTCCGAAGGAATTCTTCGGGAATGCGCTTCGTGTCTCTTCTGGCTCTCGCTTGGCCTGCACCGGCGATTTCGCCTTGCCGTTGCGGAACCGGAAGCCATTGCCGCCCGCGACCAGATGACCGGCGAAGGCGCTGCCGTTGTCGGTGTAGAGCGTGTCGAAAATCCCGCAGGTTTCGCAGGCCCGCTTGATCATCCGCACCGTGCTGACCGCGTTTTCCGATGGTGCCAGCCCTGATTTCCTGTCTCAGCGCAATTTCGAACCGCAACAGTCTGTCAACTCTTGCTGAAATTGCTTCAGGCAATGCCCTTGCCGGATGCGATATCGACCAGCGCCAGCATCATCATGCGCCGCACCTGACCATCCGGCCAGACCGTCCAGAAATCCAGCATCCGCCCGTCCAGCGACACGCATTCCAGCGCCCCCGGCGTGGTCTTGTCGCGATGCGCGGGCATGGGCCGAGCCGCTGGCGCGCATCCGCGCCGCCCAGCCGCGCATGCAGCCTGTGCGCCTCGGGCATTTCCTGCCAGGGTCACGTCCGTCAAGGTGGTGTAATTTCCCGGATGGCATGAGGTCATGATCAGGCGGCTTTCGTGGTTACTCCATAGCGCTGGCGCGCTTCGTGCTCTTGCGCCACGACCTGGCCGCCAGCGGTGAAGTCAACAGGTCACTGCCCGCTTTCCGCCAGATGCTGCCCTTCTGGCTCATACTGCATCGTGCCGTCCATGACATGCTTTCCACGGTCAAAAGCCTTCAGATCGATCTGGACGCCGCGCAGGTGCTCATTCTTCAGGATGACTTGCTTCATCCAGAGAGAACCAAGGTCCGAGTTGCTAGACAACTCGAAGAAGACCTGCGCGACAATCCGCTGCTCACAGGCTCAGGCCGGTAAGGCGCATTTCATACCCCTGAACTGACCGCGACGTGGGACGCATTTGCGTCCCGGTCGCAAAATCCTCCCATTGATTTCATTGAAGAATTTCCAGCGCCGTTTCGCGCCGCCAGCCTCATAACCACCGAAACCCCGCAAAAGGTATCAAACCGATTGAAACCGATCACCGGCCACCGCCTGCCCCGCCGCGAGCCTTGGGCTCGGGAAGGTCAGGCGCCGTAGGGCACCCAGATCGTCTTGATTTGCGTCGCGCGATGCAGAAACGCCTCCCCCTGCGCTGCCGCTCCCTGCGCCGCCGCTCCCTGCGCCGCCGCTCCCTGCGCCGCCACCCCCTGCGCCGCCACCCCCTGCACCGTGGTCCAATCCGCGATGCCGGGCACCCAGACGGGTTTGAGATTTCCGGCCGCCGCGCGCTCGACCGCCGCCCGGACGGGCCCGCCCCCCGCAGCCCCGGCAAGCCAGAGCGCGGCGACATCGTCATGCCCCGCCAGCACGCCGGCCAGTTCCTCCGCCGCACCGGTCACGATGTTCACCGCGCCCCCGGGCAGATCCGATGTATCGAAGACCTGGTAGAGATCGCAGACCGCCAGCGCCCCGCCCTGCGAGGGCACGGCCACCACCCGGTTGCCCATGGCGATGGCCGGCAGCACCAGCGAGGCGAACCCCAGTAGCGGCGCCTCCTCGGGGCAGATGAGCCCCATCACGCCGAAGGGTTCGTGCATGGCCAGCGTGACATGCCGGCTCTGGGTGGCATGGACGCGGCTGTCGAACTTGTCGGCCCATGCGGCGTAATGGAACGTCCGCGCCACGGTCGCCGCCACCTCGGCCCCCGGATCGGGCTGGCCCAGCGCCGCGAGCCTGCCCTCGAATTCCGCGGCCCGGGCGCTCAGGTTCTCGGCGATGAAGTAAAGCACCTGCGCCCGGCCATGGCCCGACAGCGCCGACCAGCCGGCGGCCTTGTGCGCGGCCTCCACCGCGTTGCGGATATCCTTGCGATTGCCCAGCGGCACCTGCCCCAGCACCGCGCCATCCGCGCCCGTGACGCTGTAGCTGTGCCCGCCATCCGGGCGCGCCTGCCGGCCGCCGATATAAAGCTTGGGCGTCCGGTCGATCCCTTCGGGTGCCGGGCGTGCCGGTTGCGGGATGGGGGCGGGTTCGGGCGGTGGAGGGCCGGCATGTGCGGGCGTCTCGGGGGCGGCCGCGCGCAGATAATCGCGCATCCCGGCCCGCCCGCCTTCGCGGCCGAAGCCGCTTTCGCGCATCCCGCCGAAAGGCGCGCCCGCGTCGAAGAGGTTCGTCGCGTTGATCCAGACCACCCCGGCCTTGACGCGCGCCGCCACGTCCAGCGCCTGCCCGATCCCCTCGGACCAGATCGAGGCGGCAAGCCCGTAGGCGGTGTTGTTGGCCAGCGCCACGGCCTCGTCCGGGGTGCGAAAGCTCATCATCACGGCGACGGGGCCGAAGATCTCTTCGGTCGCCAGCACCGAGGCCGGCGCCGCGCCGGTCACCAGCCCGGGCCGCAGGAAACAGCCGGCCTCGGGCACCGGTATGTCGGGCTGCCAGAGCAGGGCGCCCTCGTCGGCGCCGCGCGCCAGAAGCCCCTCGATCCGCGCCATCTGCACGGGATGGACGATGGCGCCGATATCGGTGGATTTGTCCAGCGGATCGCCCACCCGCAGCCGCGAGGCCCGCGCGCGCAGACGCCCGGCGAAATCCTCGGCCACGCTTTCCTGCACCAGAAGCCGCGCGCCCGCGCAGCAGACCTCGCCCTGATTGAACCAGACCGCATCCACGACGCCCTCGACCGCGGCATCCAGATCGGCATCGGCAAAGACGATGAAGGGCGATTTGCCGCCCAGCTCCAGCGTCAGCGCCTTGCCCGTTCCGGCCGTCGCGGCCCGGATGCGCCGGCCCACGGCGGTGGAGCCGGTGAAGGCGATCTTGTCCACATCCGGGTGACCGACCAGCGCGGCCCCCGTCTGCCCGTCGCCGGTGACGATGTTGAGAACCCCCGGCGGCAGATCGGCCTCCTGCGCCATTTCAGCGAACAGAAGCGCCGTAAGCGGCGTGTATTCGGCGGGCTTGAGCACGACCGTATTGCCCGCCGCCAGCGCCGGCGCGACCTTCCACGCCAGCATCAGAAGCGGAAAGTTCCACGGGATGATCTGCCCGCAGACCCCGTGCGGAACCATGCCCGGAAATTCGCCCGCCACCAGTTCGGCCCAGCCGGCGTGATGGTAGAAATGGCGCACCGCCAGCGGCACGTCGATATCGCG
>SKUV01000088.1 GCA_007129775.1 Paracoccaceae bacterium
ACCCGCCAGTAATCGAGATTGTCGTCGAGGATCGTGCCGATCACCTCGGTCGGGCCGGTGATGCGGCCGTTGTCGGGCAGATCCTGCAATTCCAGCACCGGGGCGGTCCGGTCAGCCGGGTTGCGCACCCGCAGCACGTCGGTCAGGCTGTGGCGCGTGCCGTCGGGCGCCTCCGCCTCCAGCACGACCTCGATCCGGCCGGGGCCTTCGGGGGTGAAGGTGGCGGCCCCGGTCGGCCCCGGCGTTACCTCGACATCACCGACGGTCAGCGACACAAGGCTTGCCCCGGAAATCACCGGGCGGATGGCCACGGGCTGGCCCGGCAGCGCGGGGAAGGAGGGCGTGAATTCCAGCCGCAGATCGGGGGCCTGCGCAACACGCGCCACCGAAACGGCGGCGGGCAGGCGCCGGGTGACCGTGCCGTCATCCACAAGCAGGACAAGGCTGTCCTCGCCGGCCTGACCGGGCGCCGGGGTCCATGTGATCTTGCCGGTTGCCGGGTCGATCTGCATCCCCTCCGGCGCGTCTTCGAGCGCGAAGGAGAGCGTGTCGCCGTCGGGGTCCGACGCATCCACCAGATGGCGCAGTTCCGCGCCCACCACGGCCTGCAGCGCCGGGATACTCACCACCGGCGGGCGATTGACCGCGCGCACCTCCACATCGAAGGAGGCCGTGCTTTCGGCGCCTTTCTCGTCGATCGCCCGCAAGGTGACGCGGTGCTGCCCGGCATCGCCGAAATCGGGCCGCCAGATGAAGGATTGCAGGCCGTTCTGGTCCGGCACGCTGAGGAAGGCGTTTTCCGGCGCCTCCACGATGTCGAGCCGGAACAGATGGCCCTGCTCGTCGATGACCTCCAGCGGGATCGACAGGTTTCCGCCCTCGCGGATGATCCGGTCGGGCAGGAGGGGAAAGACCGGGGGCGTGTTGGGCACCGTGACGGTTACCGGCACCGCCATCTCGACCGTTGCGGCCCCGTCGCTGACGGTAAAGACGATTTCGCGCGTGCCGCCCTGCAACCGGTCCGGTGTCCAGCTGAAGGCGCCGGTCGCGCTGTCCAGCGTCGCGTTGGGCGGAAGGTTGCGCGCACCGTAATGCAGCGTATCGCCGTCCAGATCGAAGCCTTCGAGAGTGAAGCTCAGCGTCTCGCCGGCCGCGACCTCCTGCTCGCCGGGATAGCTGAGCACGGGGGCGGCGTTGCTGGTGCGGGTCGTCACCTCGAAACTGCGGGTGACGGCCTGCGACGGGTCGGCGCCGTCTTCCAGAACGGTCAGGGTTGCGGTGCGGGTGCCCAGATCCTCGGGCATGGGCGACCAGCGGATACGGAACAGCCCCGGGGTGGAGGTTTCCTCGACCACCGCGCGGGGCAGCCCTTCGAGAACGATCTCCAGCGTGTCGCCGTCCAGATCGACGATGTTCACGGGCAGAACCATCTCGCTGCCGAGAATGGCGATGGCGTCGGGCAGATCGTCCACAATCGGCGGCGCGTTGATCGGCGTGACGCTAAGCGCGAAGGAATAGCGCGCCTCGGCCGCGTCCGAGCCGTCGCCGCCCGGCGTGCCCGCGTCCCGCGCGATCAGCCGCAGCCCGTAGAGCCCCCGCGCCCCGGCCTCGGGCGCCAGCGTCAGCGTGCCGGTGCCGTCGCCATTGTCGACGAAGGCGACGAAATCGGGCAGCCGCAGCCCCATCGCGTTTTCCAGCGCCAGCGTGACCGACCCGCCCTCGGGATCGGTGGCGCGCAGGGTCAGCGACAGCCCCTCGCCCTCGGCCAGTTCGACCACATCCACCGGTTCGATCACCGGCGGGGCGTTCTGCGCCACGATATCGAGCGACAGCACCGCCTCGATGGTGATCGGCTGGCCGGTGCCGGCGCCATCATCGGTGGCGGCAAATGTGATGTCGAAGCGGCCGGTCTGGTCGGGTGCCGGGGTCCAGCGCAATTCCCATGTGTCGGGGTCGAATTCCGCGCCCTCGGGCAGGTCCGACACCGGCAGGACGGTCATGCTGGGCGCCGGGTTGCCGGAACGCTCGTTCAACTCCCCGTCGGGGCCGCGCTCGGGCGGGCGATAGCGCGGGTTGTCGGGGTCGATCACCGTAAGCGGCACGACGATCTCCTGCCCCGGGAAACCGGCCCAGCCATCGAGGCCAAGGAAGATCGGCGCGCCGTTCTCGGGCGTGACGGTGATCTCGGTGCGCTTGGTCGTGGTCTTTTCGCCGTCGGTGATGGTGAAATCGAGCGTGTAGGTATCGGCCTGATCATAGCCGGGCGTCCATGTGAAAACGCCGGTCTGTGCGTCGAGTTGCGCGCCCGAGGGCAGGCCGTTGCCAGCCGCGCCAAAGCGCAGTTCCGCGCCCGGCGCGCCTGTCGCGGCAAGGCGGATGACCATGCGCTCGCCCTCGCGCACGCTGCGCTCGGCCGGGGCGTCGAGCGTGGGCGCGGGCCGCGCGCCCAGCACCCGGATCGGCAGGGCGACACGTGTTTCGGCCTGCCCGTCGGTGGCGGTGATCCGCAGGTCGGTGTAAAGCCCGGCCTGCCCGGCCTCGGGCATCCAGCGCAGCAGGCCCCGCCCGGCGTCGAAGCTCGCACCCGGGGGCAGCCCGTCGGCCAGCAGGATCACGTCGTCGCCATCGGGATCGACGGCGCTCAGTTCCAGTTCCAGCAGGTCGCCCTCGCGCACGATCATGTCGCTTGGCAGGGGGCCGAAGACGGGGGCGGAATTGCCGTTTTCGACCGACAGGGTAAAGCGGTGCAGCGAGCCGGCGCCCAGCGTGTCGAAGACATGCACCACCACATCGGTCTCGGCCATGGCGCCCGGCCCGGGCGTCCAGTCGATCACCCCGCTCAGCGGGTCAATGGTCATTCCGTCGGGCGCGTCGCGCAGGGCGTGGAAGACCTGATCGCCATCGGCATCGAAGCTGATCAGTTCATAGCGCCATGGCTCCTTCAGCGCGGCATCGAGCGGCGGCTGCGAGATCACGATGGGCGCGGTATTGTCGCCATGCCCGCCGACGACGCCAAGGGTGAAATCCGAGGTCCGGCGCTCGGTCGCGACCAGCCGCACGGTCGAGGCCAGCGTCGAGGCCCCGGGCGCCAGCCGCCCGCCGGCATCGAGCGTGCCTGACAGGTCGATCAGGAACCGCCCGTCGCCCGACATGCCCTCGATATCCAGCGGCGCGCGCCCGTCGCGCGCATCCCCGCCCAGCGCCAGCAGGAAGGGCAGGCGCAACTCGCGCTCCGAAACGTTGGTCACCCGCACCTCGTAGGATACAAGGCCCGAAGCCCGGTCAAAGCGCGTGTCCTGAATCTCGATGTCGATCAGGGTGGACAGGTCGGCGGCGATTTCGAATTCATGGCTGACGCTTTCCGCCAGCCCCACCCGGTAGGCCGATTGCAGACCGGGCGAGATCTCCAGCGTCCAGCTGCCCACGGGCAGGCCGGACAGGCCCAGAAAGGCGGTGCGGCTGTCTTCGTCCCAGACCACGAAATCGGGCAGAACGGTGCTGTCATCCCCGGCGCGCAGCACGAAATGGGCGGGGTTGAGCACGCTGCCGGGTTCGTCGGTCGCGCCCTGATACATCGGCTGGTCGAATTCGACCTGCACGAACGGCAGCGGCGCCATCGTCACCGCGCCCTCTTCCGGCGTGATCGCGACCACCTCGGGCGCGCGCACCGGCATGACCAGATCGACCTGCCCGCTCTGGCTGACGAGGATGCGGCCGTCCTGCGTGGCGATCAACGCATCCGAACGCGTGCCCTGCCCCGCGATCAGCGCAAAGCGGCCTGTCGCCGGTTCCATCAGGTAAAGCGCCCCGCCCGATCCGTCGCCGGCATCGTTGGCGCTGATGATGGCGAGGTTTTCCAGCGCGGTGCCGGCCGCGCCGAAAGCGATGGAATCGAGCCGCGCCGCGCTTTGCGCCACGGTCTCGACCCGGCCGCTGTCGCCCAGCCGCACCACGCGGTTGCGGTCGGGCCATGTCACGCCCCAGAGCGCGCCGTCCGGTCCCACAGCGAGCGAGCCGAGCCGCAGGTCCAGATCGCGGCTGATCAACTCGAAGCTGCCCGCCTCGATGTCGAAACGGTAAAGCCCCTCGATGCCGGCCACATAGAGAAACTCGCCCGACGGGTCGGGGGCGATGGCAAGGCCCATCTCGTCGCCGAAGCGGCCGATCACCTCGCCGCTGACGGGGTCAAGCTGCAGAAGCGGCCCGCCGCCCGTCGCGGCCCAGAGCCGGCCCTCGGCATCGAAGGCCAGATCGAACACCGGCTGGTCGATGAAGCGCAGCGGAGCGCCGGTGTCCATGCCCGCCTCGACATCCAGCGGATCGATCCGCCACAGCGCGTTGCGGGTCGCCCCGCCCGATAGCCAGAAACTGCCGTCCGGCGCCTCGGCCACGGCAAGCGGCCCCAGCCCGGCGCCGGAACCGGGAATGCCGCGGGCGAAAGCCTCGGCCACGAAGGGCGCGGTGACGCGGCCGAACTCGGCATCCGGCCCGGGCGAAAGATAAGGCGTGCGATCCTGCTGCAGCGCCTGCGCGAAAAGCGGGTTTTCGGGGATTTCCACCGGCACGCGCACCAGCGGTGCCTCGGCCGTGGTGCCCTCCACCCGGGGCGGGGCGCCCAGATCGGGGCCGGGGCCGGCGGCGGGCAGGCGCTTGCCGCCCGGGGGCATCTCGCGGTTGCCGGCCAGATCCGTGGCGAGCGAGGCAAAGCGAAAGGTCTTGTCGGGATCGCCATCGAAGATGAAAACGCCCGAACCGCCTTCCTGCCGCGCGGCGATCACCCGAAAGCTGCCCCCCTCCTCGGCGGCGTAGAGCGTGACATGGGATAGCTCCACATCGTCGCTCGCCTGCCAGCGCAATTCATGGCTGCCGCCGCCCAGATCGGTTACCTGCAGCGAACTGGACGGCAGGCGGGCGTCGGCCCGCACCTCGGGTGCGCGGGCGGTGATGCCGGGGCGGTCGTCGATCAGGATGCGCGCCTCGGCCTCGATTTCCGCGCCCGAGAAATCGGCCGGGGCAAGCCGCAGGCTGTAGCCCATCTCGGCGGTTTCATCCGGTGCAAGGAAGCCGCGCGTCCGGTCGCGCAGCACATCGCCTGTTTCCGGGTCGATCGCCTGAATAAGCCAGGTCGCGGTTTCGGGCTGGTCGAAGACATTCACCGCCGCCGAAACGCGCAGGATGAAGCCGCGGCTTTCGGTGAAATCGAAATCACGCTGAAAACCCCAGCTTCCCGCCGGGATCTCGATCTCGATATCGCCCAGCCGCAGGTCGCCAAGGGCAAAGCTTCCGGCGTCGAGGTCGCGGTCAAGCTCCACCGCCACGCGCAATTCGCGCACATGGTCATAGGGGTCGTCGTTCACCAGCCCGATGGTATAGGGCAGGTCGCGCCCCAGCGGCACGAAACCGCCGGTATCTGCGACCCGCGGCCCGGTCATCAGCGCAGAGCCGTCCGACAGCCCCTCGGCACGCAGGTATTCCCGCAGCGAAAAGGCGGCAAGCTCGCCGCGGCCCAGCCCGGCGGGGCCAATCGCGCGCAGCATGTCGTCCGACAGGCCCGACCCGCGCCCTTCGATCGCATCGGGCAGGCGCATCAGATAGTCGCGCGTCATCAGCGCGGTGGGCGCTTCGCGTTGAAGGTTGGCGTTTGCGGCGTTCGGTGGGGCGCTTGTGTGAAGATCCACCGGCGTTTCGGCGGGCGGCAGCAACGCCTCGCGCAGGGGCTCGGAATCGCGATAGAGGTTCACCAGCCGGTCGAAGAAGGCCGCCGCGCCGCCTGAAGATTGCTGCACCGCGCCGCCCAGCGGGCCGAGTGTGGCCGAGGCCCCGATATGGGCCAGAAGCGACGCGATCAGCGGCGCCTCGCGCGCCTCGGGCACGCCGGCTTCGGGCCGCAGGATGCCTGCCTCTTCCAGACCGGCGAGGTAAAGTTGCACCCAGTTCGCCTCGTCCGCGGCCAGCGCCAGCAGGCTGCCCGCGGCCCCGGTATCCTCGAGGATGGCAAGCCGCAGCCCGCGGGCGATGTCGCTCTGATGATCGACGAATTCCGCCCGGGTCATCGGCGTGGCCGAGACACCGACCCAGCCGTCGAAGGGAAGGCGTTCCTGCAATTCTATCGGAAGCGAGGCGAAATCCGTCCTCGGGTAGACATGCTCGACCAGGGTGGTGGCGGCGCTCTGGCCCGGCGCCAGATCGAGGATATAGCCGGAGGCGAGCACCCGGCGCTCGATCTCCATCGTCGGGTCGAGCTCGGCAAAGAGCGTGGCATCGCCCGCGTCGGGGGCCCCGCGCAGCCCGACCGACGACCAGTTGCGCCAGCCGCGCATGAGGGTGCCATCCTCGTCGTAGATTTCCAGCGGCATATTGATGCCGAAATCCGCCTGCCATGTCTGGAAATGGACATAGGGCGCGTCGATATTCGCCGCGTTGCGCACGAAAATCGGGAAGTCGGCCAAGATGTCGGTCGTCGTGATCACCCGCGGCCCGTTGATCGCCACGCCGACCTCGGGCGCCTGCGGGGGTTCGACCATCACGCGATAGGGCAGGGTGACGCGCTGGCCCGTGCCGTTCGTGACATCCACATCGTAAAGCCCGATGGGCGCATCGGTCAGATCGAAGGTGGCCACGATCCTCGTGCTGTCGAGCACCTGCCACGCCACCGGCTCGAAGGCGGTGGCGCCGGGGCGCGACAGCCTCGGGATGGCGCCGGCGTCGAACTGGGCGCCCCTGATCGTGGCGGTGACGAAGGCGCCGGCGCCCACCCGTTCCACGCTGATACCGGTGATCGCCAGCGGCAGCAGGCTGGCGCGCAGCGTGGTTTCGGCCGGCTGATCGCCGGCGCGGACCAGCAGGTAATAGGCCCCCGGCGTGGTCCCCGGCACCAGAACGCGCGCGGCCGATCCGGGGGCGGCGAAATCCGACAGGTCGAAATCCGCCCGTGTCGCGGCGCGGTCCTGCGCGAGAAACAGCGCCGGCGCATGGCCGGTCGCCCCGGAGGAGGCGCGCACCTCGAGCGTCTGCGCCAGCGGCGCGTCGATGCGGTAAAGCCG
This sequence comes from Paracoccaceae bacterium, assembly GCA_007129775.1. Classification (GTDB taxonomy): domain Bacteria; phylum Pseudomonadota; class Alphaproteobacteria; order Rhodobacterales; family Rhodobacteraceae; genus Rhodobaculum. The sequence continues at coordinate 7,044 of SKUV01000088.1, forward strand.
TTGTTCGCCCGGCGCCAGTTCGAGCTTCAGATCCGTGCCGATGGGCAACTTTGGCACCGACACCGACGACAGCGCGCCCGAGGCGGCGACGTTGTTGGCGACGGCGGCGCCCTCGTAGACCTCGTTATAGACATCGGTGCGCACCAGAACCCGCCATGGCCCTTCCTGCACCGGGGGCACCTCGACCTCGAGCGAAAGCCGCGCTTCCTCTCCCGGGGCGAGCGTCACATCGTATTCCAGCCGCCCCATCACCACGTCCGAAGTGGCATCCAGCGCGGCATCCCGCGACAGATAGAGCGTATCGGTCCATGGGCCGCTGACCGTGACATCGCTGTCGTTGCGCACCGTCCATGTGATCGTCGCCCGCTCCCCCGGGACCAGCGTGGCGGGCGCCAGAACGCCGCCGGGCACCAGATCGGCCGGCGGTGGCAGGTCGATCACGACGGGAACGAACCGCACGCCCTCGGCCTCGCCACGTTCGGTTTCCAGCACCTCGCCGAAGGGGCCGCGGATGGGCGGGTCGATGCGCAGGCGCAGGTTGTAGACATCGGGCATAACCGAGACCGGCACGCGGAACACGAATTCGCCCGAGATGCTCTCGCCCGCATCCAGTTCGCCCAGCGTGATCGTCTCGCGCGGCAGTTCGGCAAGCACCCGCGCGCCGGAGCCCTCGTCCGGTGTCGCAAAGGCCATGTCCAGCGGGATTCTCTGGTTGCGATCGAGCCGCACGGGGCCGCCTTCGTTGGTGATCGTATAGCCGAGGCGGACCTCTTCGCCGGCGACGATACGATCGGGCAGGTCGATCTCGGTGATGATAAGCTCCGGCCGCGCGGCGGGCAGAACGGTGACCGCGCGGGCGGCGGTGTTGTTGGCTTCGAAGGGGCCCTCGATCACCTCTTGCGACGATGATCTGGAGGAAACAAAGCCCTCGCGAATCCCGGGAATCGGCGGAAGTCCCGAATAGAGCCCGGAATCGGTCTTGGCGATCAGGGTGAAATCGCCCTCGAAGGAATGATGGACCTGTGCGCGGATGGTGGCGACATAGCTTTCGCCCGGCTCCAGCGGGGCGCCGCGAAGCGTGCCTTGAATGGCCGTGGATTGCCCCCAGTTTTCGGGCAAGAGCAGGTGGCTGTCGCTTTCGATGATGTCGCTGCGCGACAAAAACAGCCGGTCCAGCCATCCTCCGTCGACCGCGGCGGTCGTTGTGCCGACGTTGCGCACCTCGATCTCGGCCTCGAAGACTTCGCCGGCGACCACGCTTTCCGGCGCGTCGAAACGCTCGATCACCAGATCGGGATAATCCGCAACCAGCGTGACATCCTGCCCGAAGATGTTGCCCGAGCGCCAGTCGTCATAGGCCCTGAGCCCGAAGCCGAAGCTGCGGCCCCGCAATTCGTCGGCGTTTCCGATCTCGAAATAGGCAGCATCGACATAGTTGCCGTAGGTCGGCCGACCGAACAGCTGCCGGTAGGCATCGACGAAGGTGCCGGCGTCCACCTCGGACGCGTAGTCGAGCGTCACCTTGTAGGTCAGGTCGTCACGGGCGAGCACCCGGACGTACTCCGGTTACGGGTTGGGAGACACGAGGCCGTTGCGCCGGAGCGCCCCGAGCAGGGCCAACCCGACGTCGCGCAGGATCGCGTCGGGCGGCGAACTTCACGGTGGTCGACCGCGAGGAGTACGACCGTGCCGACCAGCGCTTCGACAAGCAGGCCGACCGAACAGGAGCGGCACCCCGACAAGCTCCGGGCTCCACGCGATCCACGCCCCGCACGCCGTCCCCGACCCGGCCGCCGCGGCCACGCGCGCCCCGGCCGTC
>SKUV01000401.1 GCA_007129775.1 Paracoccaceae bacterium
GAATGCCGTGACCACCTCGGCCGGGTCAGGCGCTGCGCCGAGCCGGCCATGGGCCAGCACCAGCCCCGCCGCCAGCACGCCCAGCCCGCCCAGCCCCAGTGCGGCGAAGAACAGAAAGATACGCAGTCGCAGGCTCAGCCGTTCGAGCATCGGCCCTAGCCCGTGCCGCCGGAGGTGGGGGCGGTATCGCCCTGCCCGGCGCCCGCCTCCGCCCCCTCCTCGGAGTCGGGGGTGAGCAGCCGCTTCACCTCGGCGCGCAATTCCTTCAACTCGAACGGTTTGGAGATGAAACCATCGGCCCCCAGCGCCAGCCCCTTGCGCCGTTCCATCGCCGAGCCCCGCGCCGTCATCATCAGGATGCGGATATGGGCAAGCTCCGGGTCCATCCGCACCTGCTGGCAGATCTCGTAGCCCGACACCTCGGGCAGCATCACGTCGAGCAACACCAGATCGGGGCGCATCTCGCGGATGCGGGCCACCGCGCCGGCGCCGGTCGAAAGCCGTTCGCGGCGATAGCCTTCGCGGCCGATCAGAAAGTCGAGCGCGATGGCGATGTTGTCCTCGTCCTCGATCACGAGGATGCTCTTTTCGGTGGTTTCGGTGCGGGTCATCCCGGGTCCCCCTCGCGTGTCGGTCAACGGGCCTTCAGGCTGCGGATGATGCCGGCGGCCGGTCGCAGGCGGTGCGCAACAGCCGGTCGTCCGAGGGCAGGTTGCGCCAGCGCGCCCCTTCGAGCGTTCCGTCCTCGGCAAAGATCACATCGGCCGACAACTCGGCCATGCGGGCGCGGTCGCAATCGAAGACCACGGGCACCTGCCGGCCCGGCTCCCACCGGCCCATCATCACCACTTCGGTGATCAGCAGGCCCGGGTGATCCTCGTTGCGGCGGTCGTAACGGCCGTCGATCAGGGTGATGCGGTTGGTGAACGGCACCACATAGGTCCAGGGCCGAAACCATGAGGTGACGGCGTTCTGCGAGGCCACGGCGACCTCGGGCGGCAGGTCGGCGGTGATGCGCCCGGCCCATGTGTATTCCGACCAGACGACAAAGCCGATCATCGCGAACCCCGCCGAGGCCGGCGTGATCCAGCCGGGCAGGCGCCCGCCGCTGAGCCGGATCGCGAGGTGGCCGGCACCCCCCGCCCCGATCGCGATGACGATCGCCGCTATGAATTCCAACAGCATCCGCAGGCTCCTCCCTCCGGTTGGCGTTATTGCCTCAGCCCAGGGCTCCCTTCCCGTGGCCCAGCGCCGATTGCATGGTGCGCACCACCACGAAGGCGTCGCGCAGGTGGCTGCGTTCGAAATCCGACAGGTCCGAAGGCGCCATGAAATTGTCGGGCTTGCGGCCGGACTTGACCAGCGCGGCCTGATTTTCCAGCCGGATCGCGGCGATCATGTCATAGGCCTCGATCAGGTCGCGCGCGCCCGAGGCGCTGATCACGCCGGCGGCCTCGGCGGCCTGCAGCCGGGCGCGGGTGTTCACCGCGCCCAGCCGGCCCTTCATGGCATAGACCCGGCCCAGATCGACCACCGGGATCACGCCGCCCAGCTTCATGTCCACATGGTTCTTGTATTCGCCCGAACGGATCGTGGCGAAACCGCGCAACAGTCCCAGCGGCGGCTGATGCTTGAGCGCGTTGGAGATCATATGCGCCAGAAAGATCGAATTGCGCGAGGCGGCGGCCAGCGTCTCGGTCTGCAGATCGCGAAACAGGGCATGGGTGCCGCCGATGGGGCGCAGGTCGAACATCACCGAGGCGAGCATCTGCGCCTCGGGGTCGGGGCGGTCGATCCAGCCCCGGAAATACTGCCGCCAGACGCGCACCGGCTGGCACCAGCGCGGATTGGTGGCCATCATGTCGCCCGGGCAATAGTAATAACCCGCCGCATCCAGCCCGTCGCAGACGAACCGCGCCATCCGGGCGAAATACTCCATATCGTCCCTGGTCGCGCTGTCATCCAGCATCAGGCAATTGTCCTGATCCGAGATGCCCGTCTGCTCCTGCCGCCCCTGACTGCCGCAGGCGAGCCAGAGCCACGGCACCGGCGCGGGGCCGAGCTCTGCCTCGGCCAGTTTCAGCAGCCGCCGCGTGACCGCATCGCCGATATCGGTGATCAGCCGGGTGACGACCTCGTGGGCGTTATGCGCGCCCACCAGATGCACCAGCAATTGCGGGATATGGGCGGTGACAGCGGCCATTTCCTCGGGCGTTTCGGCGGTTGCGGCATCGCGGATCAGCCGCGCGGACGAGACCGCCTGAAACCGCGTCAGGTCGGTCTGGGTGATCATGCCGATCAGTCGGCCTTCATCGACCACGGGCAAATGCCCGATGCGGCGTTCCAGCATCAGGTGCAGCACATCCGAGCCCAGCGAGGCGGGTGTCAGCGCCAGCGGATCGGCCGTCATCACATCACGCACCGGACGCGCGGGGTCGAGCCCCTCGGCCAGCACGCGGTTGGACAGATCGCGGGTGGTGACGATGCCCACAAGCCGGTCGTCCTTTACCACACCGAGGCTGGAGATGTGCGCCTCGCGCATCTTCTGCGCGGCCTCGCGGATCGGCGTGTCCGGGCCGCACGACACCGGGCGGCGCGCCATCAGATCGGCGACCTTGAGCGTGGCGAGGTCATTGGGCCGGGTCTCGGCGCCACGGGCCTTGTTGAAGAACCGCTCGAAGGCCGGGTATTCGGCGATCAGGCGGCGGAAATCGGCGGTGGCAAGCAGCAGGATCTCGCTGTCTTCGGTGGTGCGGGCCGAGGTCACCGCCAGCCCTTCGCGCAGAAGGCCCCGCTCGCCGAAACTGTTGCGCGGCCCGAGGATCGAGACCAGCGCGCCGTTGCGGTCGATCACCTCGACCGCGCCGCGCTTGACCAGATAGACCCCGCGCAAGGGCTCTCCGGTGGCGTAAATTTCACTGCCGGCCGGGTATTCCCTGCGGCCGAAGGAACCGGCGACCCGCGCCAGTTCGTCCTGCGGCAGGCTGTCATAGGGGTGCACCGTCTGCAGAAAGGCGGTGATTTGGTCACTGTCGTCAGCCATTCCCTGCCTCCCCGTTCGGGTGATGCGGGGGCGCGGCACAGGCCGCGCCCCCGCGATTGGTTTGCCTCAGTGGTCGACCGCGCCGGCCGCACCGCGCGGCACACGGATCGATTCCACCAGTTCCTGGATCTCTTCCGGCGGCTCCTTGGTCATCGACATAACGGCATAGGCCACGATGAAGTTGATCAGGGCACCAACCGTGCCGAAGGACAGCGGCGAGATGCCCGCGATCCAGTTATCCGGCGTATTTTCCAGCAACGCCGTTCCGGGCACGAAGAAGATGCCGAGGTAGGTGAAGATATAGGCCACGGTCGCGAACAGACCTGCCAGCATCCCCGCCACGGCGCCCTCGGTGTTCATCCTCTTGGAGAAGATGCCCATCATGATCGCCGGGAAAAGCGTGGCCGCCGCCAGACCGAAGGCCAGCGCCACCACCTGCGCCGCGAAGCCCGGAGGATTGAGCCCCAGCCATGTTGCCAGCGCGATGGCGAAGGCCATCGCGACACGCGCGGCCAGAAGCTCGCCCTTCTCCGAGATGCTCGGCATCAGCGTCGATTTCAGCAAATCGTGGCTGATGGCCGACGAGATCGCCAGCAAGAGCCCCGCCGCCGTGGACAGCGCCGCTGCCAGACCGCCCGCGGCGATCAGCGCGATCACCCAGCCGGGAAGCTGTGCGATCTCCGGGTTGGCGAGCACGAGAATGTCCTGGTTGAAGGTGACCATCTCGTTGCCTTCCCAGCCCCGCGCCTCGGCAATGGCGGCGAATTCGGGATTGGCGGCGTTGTAATACTGGATCAGGCCGTCGCCGTTCTTGTCCTCGAATTTCAGCAGGCCGGTGGTTTCCCAGTTCTGCATCCAAGTCGGCTGGTCCGCATAGGCGAGCGGCTGATCGAGATCGAGCGCGCCGGTCTCGGTCGTCACGGGATAGATGGTGGTGATGATGTTCAGCCGCGCCATCGCACCGACGGCCGGCGCCACGGTGTAGAGAAGCGCGATGAACACCAGCGCCCAGCCCGCGGATTTCCGCGCGTCGGCCACCTTGGGAACGGTGAAGAAGCGGATGATCACGTGGGGCAGGCCCGCGGTGCCGATCATCAGCGACATGGTGAACAGGAACATGTTGAAGTAGCTGCCATGCATCCCGGTGTAATCCTGGAAGCCCAGCTCCATCAGCACCTGGTCGAGCTTGGCCAGCAGCGGCAGGCCGGATTCGGCATGGGTGGCAAACAGGCCCACCTGCGGCAGGAACTGCCCCGTCAGCTGCAGCGAGATGAAGACCGCCGGGATCGTGTAGGCGACGATCAGCACGCAGTATTGCGCAAGCTGGGTGTAGGTGATGCCCTTCATACCCCCCAGAACGGCGTAGATGAACACCACCGTGGAGGCGATCAGCAGGCCCGTGGTATTGGAGACTTCCAGAAACCGCGAAAAGGCCACGCCGGCCCCGGTCATCTGCCCGATCACATAGGTGATCGAGATCACCAGAAGGCAGATCACCGCCACCACGCGGGCGGTCTGGCTGTAGAACCGGTCGCCGATGAATTCGGGCACCGTGTAGCGGCCGAACTTGCGCAGGTAAGGCGCAAGCAGCAGCGCGAGCATCACATAGCCGCCGGTCCAGCCCATCAGGAAGGACGAGTTGCCATAGCCCACGAAGGCGATGAGGCCCGCCATCGAGATGAACGAGGCCGCCGACATCCAGTCGGCCGCCGTGGCCGCGCCGTTGACGATCGGGTTGACGCCGCGGTTGGCGGCGTAGAATTCACTGGTCGAGCCTGCGCGCGCCCAGATCGCGATACCGACGTAAAGCGCGAAAGACGCGCCCACGACGATCAGGTTGAGGGTAAACTGATCCATGATCCGGCGTCCTTATTCTTCGTCCACGCCGTGCTCGCGATCGAGCCGGTTCATGTACCATGTGTAGAAGAAGATCAGCGCGATGAAGACGAGGATCGACCCCTGTTGCGCGAACCAGAAGCCCAGATCGGCGCCGCCGACCGGGATGCCCTGAAGAAACGGGCGAAAGACGATACCGAAGCCGAACGACACCAGCGCCCAGATCGACATGCAGATATAGATGATGCGCAGATTCGCCTTCCAATAGGCATCTGCAGATGACTTGTCAGCCATTGTGGACTCCCTTCCCTCTTGCATACGGCCACCACCCCGGTGCCTGAGCACCGGCTGCAGCCTCCTCCTCTTCGCGCCCCGCCCGTTCGCGGCGGGAAGCGAATTCCTCAGTCTGAAACGCGCCTGACGACAGTGGCGAGTGCGGCGGCGATCTCGGCGATGGCACCCATCGCATCGACCCGCGCCAGCACGCCCCGACTGTCGTAATAGGCGATCAGCGGTGCCGTTTCGGCGTGATAGGCCCGCAGCCGCGCGCCCACCGTCTCGGCATTGTCGTCGGCCCGGCGTTTGAATTCCGTGCCGCCGCATCTGTCGCAGACGCCCGCCACCGCGGGCGTCTTGAATGTGTCGTGATAGCCCTCGCCGCAGCCCGCGCAGGTGTAGCGGCCGGCCACCCGGTCGATCATCGCGGCGTCGTCCACCTCGAGCGAGATGGCGGCCGTCACCTGCGCCCCCTGTTCGGAAAGCAAATCATCGAGCGCGCGCGCCTGCGCATCCGTGCGGGGAAAGCCGTCGAGGATGATGCCGCGCCGCGTGTCGGGCGCCGCCATCCGGTCGCGTAGGATGTCGATCACGATGTCATCCGGCACCAGCCCGCCGGCCTCCATCACCGCGCGCGCCTTGGCTCCGGCCTCGGTGCCTTCGGCCACGGCAGCGCGCAGCAGATCGCCGGTGGACAATTGCACGAAGCCGAAGCTTTCCTCCAGCATCCGCGCCTGCGTGCCCTTGCCCGCGCCCGGAGGCCCGAGCAGGATCAGCACGGCGGGGCGGGTCATGGTGTCGGTGCCCATCGCCTCAGCCCCGGTTCATGCGGTTTTCGATCAGATCGTCCACCACCGCCGGCTCGGCCAGCGTCGAGGTGTCGCCCAGCGCGCCGAAATCATCCTCGGCGATCTTGCGCAGGATGCGGCGCATGATCTTGCCCGAGCGGGTCTTGGGCAGGCCCGGCGCCCACTGGATCAGGTCGGGGCTGGCGATGGGCCCGATTTCCTGACGGACCCATTTGACCAGTTCCTTGCGCAGATCGTCGGTCGGCTCCACCCCGTTCATCAGGGTGACATAGGCATAGATGCCCTGCCCCTTGATCTCGTGCGGATAGCCCACGACGGCGGCCTCGGCCACCTGCGCATGGGCGACGAGCGCGCTTTCCACCTCGGCCGTGCCCATCCGGTGGCCCGAGACGTTGATCACGTCATCCACCCGGCCGGTGATCCAGTAATAGCCGTCCTCGTCCCGGCGGCAGCCGTCACCGGTGAAGTAATAGCCCTTGTACTGGCTGAAATAGGTATCCATGAACCGCTCGTGATCTCCCCAGACGGTGCGCATCTGCCCCGGCCAGCTGTCGGCGATGCAGAGCACCCCTTCGGCCCGCGTCTCGGTCTGGACCTCGGCGGTCTGTGCGTCCAGCACCTCCGGCCGGACCCCGAAGAAAGGCTTCGTGGCCGAGCCGGGCTTGGCGGGGATCGCCCCGGGCAGCGGCGTGATCAGATGGCCGCCGGTCTCGGTCTGCCAGAAGGTATCGACGATCGGACAGCGCCCCTTGCCGACATTGTCGTTGTACCAGTTCCACGCCTCGGGGTTGATCGGCTCGCCGACCGTGCCCAGAAGGCGCAGGCTGGACAGATCGTGCCGCGCCACCGGCTCCGAGCCATGCGCCATCAGCGCACGGATGGCCGTCGGGGCGGTGTAGAACTGGTTGACCTTGTGCTTGTCGCAGACCGCCCAGAAGCGGCCGGCATCGGGAAAGGTCGGCACGCCCTCGAACATCACCGTGGTCGCGCCATTGGCCAGCGGGCCATAGACGATATAGCTGTGCCCGGTGACCCATCCCACATCGGCCGTGCACCAGAAGATATCGCCGTCGTGATAGTCGAACGTGTATTGGTGCGTCATCGCGGCATAGACGAGATAGCCGCCCGAGGTATGGACCACGCCCTTGGGTTTACCGGTGGAGCCCGAGGTATAGAGGATGAAAAGCGGGTCTTCCGCCCCCACCTCCTCGATCGGGCAATCGGGGGCGACCTTGGTCATCAGGTCGTTGACGTCCACGTCACGCCCCTCGACCCATGTGGTCTGCCCGCCGGTATGCTTGACCACCAGACAACGCACCTTGCCCGAGCAGCGGCGCAGCGCGGCATCGGTATTGGCCTTGAGCGGGGTGCGGCGCCCGCCGCGCGGAGCCTCGTCGGCGGTGATCACCAGCTTGGCGTCGCAGCCATTGATCCGGTCGGCCAGCGCATCGGGCGAAAAGCCCGCGAAAACGATGGAATGCACCGCGCCGATCCGCGCGCAGGCCAGCATCGCATAGGCCGCCTCGGGGATCATCGGCAGATAGATCACAACCCGGTCGCCGCGCGTCACACCCTGCGCCTTGAACACATTGGCCATGCGGCAGACATTTTCATGCAGCTCGCGATAGGTGATGTGGCGGGCGGGCGTGTCGGGGTGATCGGGCTCCCAGATGATCGCGGTCTGCTCGCCGCGGGTTTCCAGATGCCGGTCGACGCAATTGGCGGCAACGTTGAGCGTGCCGTCCTCGAACCATTTGATCGAGACCTTGCCGAAGGTGAAATCGGTGTTCTTGACCCGGGTGTAGGGCTTGATCCAGTCGATGCGCCGGCCATGTTCGGCCCAGAAGGCTTCGGGGTCGGCGATCGAGGCGGCGTACATGCGCTCGTATCCCGCCGCATCCAGATGCGCCCGCGCGACGAATTCCTCCGACGCCGGATATACGGTTGTGGCTTCGGGCTGGCCCGCTGCAGTCATGGGATTCCTCCTTGTCGTCGACGCGCACCCCTCCTGCCGGGCGCCGAGTCCGGGCGCCCGCTCCAATTGCAGCTTAACCGATTTGTGAAGTTTCATGTAACCCCATATTTTAACTAGTTTTTTCTGTGAATTACTTCACCAATATTCTGGAAAGTTTGTAAATTCACGGGCGCCCGCTGCCGGAAAAAGGTTGAAATCGCGACTATTTTCCGTTCACAGACCGGCGCGGTTTTCAGCCCCTCGGCGACATCTGCACATTCGCGGTGCATTTTCCCGGCGATGACGCCGCACTGCGGCATGTGACGCAGCGTCACCCGGGGAGGGCATCACGCCGCGGTGATTCGCCTTGCCGCGGCCGCGCCGTCACGGCACCCTCGCGAGGCCATCCCGCCCGACCGCGCAGCCGACCGACGAAAGACCCAGATGCCGCCGCAAACCGATCCGCCCTCCCCGATCCGGCCCACCGACGATGCGGCGCGGAGCCTCGGCCGCGGGCTGATCGAAAATGCCCGCTTCGGTGCGCTCGCGGTGCTGCATCCCGACAGCGGGCTGCCCTATGTCAGCCGGATCGCCGTGGCGCCCGCACCCTGCGGCCATCCGATGACCCTGATTTCGGAATTGTCGCTGCACACCCGTGCGCTGCTGGCAGAGCCGCGCGCCGCCCTGCTGCTGGGCGAGCCCGAAGGCCGGGGCGACCCGCTGACCCATCCGCGGATCACGCTTGCGGTCCGCGCGGTCTTCGTGCGCCGTGACAGCGCGGATCACGCGGCGCTGCGGGCGCATTACCTGCGCCATCAGCCCAAGGCCAGGCTCTACGTGGATTTCGCCGATTTCGCCTTCGCCCGGCTGAATGTGC
>SKUV01000194.1 GCA_007129775.1 Paracoccaceae bacterium
ACCGGGCGGGCCGGGAATGGAGGCTATAGGACGCAGAGCCGACACAAGGGCGGAGGCTGCAACGCATCACAGGCCGATCAGGATCGATCCCAGCAGCCCGCCCGTCAGAAGCGCCAGCACCAGCGTTCCGAAATAGAACAGCTTGTCCCAGTTGAGATTCACCAGAAGCGAAATCCCGCGATAACCTGCCTGAATCGTCTGCATCGGATCACCCTCAGCCGCTTTGAAGTTTTCCTTGATCCGATATGATGCGTGTTTGTGGCAGGATTGCGGCGCGCACCAGGCAGCCGGTGGGCAATCGGGCGGCGTTTTCCTGCGCTTGCGCGGCGTCCGCCCTCATCGGCACAGGAATATGTCGTTGGTCAGCGCAAATATCATCAGCGTCGCGATGATCGCCAGCCCCACCCCCATCAGGATGTTCAGCGCCCGGTCGCTGGGCGGTCGTCCGGTCACCGCCTCGTAGGCATGAAACACCAGATGGCCACCATCGAGGATCGGAATGGGAAAGAGGTTCAATAGCCCCACCGCCGCCGACAGAACCGCGATGAACCAGATGAAGCTCGACAGCCCCTCCGAGGCCATGGCCCCCGATGTCTCGGCGATGCCCACGGGCCCGCGCAGGTTGCAGGTGCTGATCGCCCCGGTGATCACATGGGCCAGGCCCGACAGGCTGGTGCCGATGATGCGCCAGGTCTGCTCCACCCCCATCCAGCCGGCCTCGAACGGGCCGGGGGTGCGCGTCTCGCCCTCGAAGAAGAGCCCGCCCGAAAGCCCGATCAGCCAGCGCGTCTCGAACCCGCCCTCGGGCAGCGGCAGATCCATCCGCCGGGGCACGAGCGCGATGTCGAATTCCTCGCCGTCGCGCCAGACCCGCAGCAGGAGCGTGCGCCCGTCGCTGTCACCCACCGCATCGCGCAATTCGCGGAAGGAATTGATCTCGGCGCCGTCGATCGCCACCACCACGTCGCCGGGCTGCATATCCACCGCCCGGGCGGCCGATTGCGGCTGCACCGAGGCAGCGATCGGCGGCAGCGGCCATGGGCCCTGCACCGTAAGTTCGCTGCCGTCACGCTCCACCCGGTAGGTAACGGCGGCGCGGGGGCCAAGCTCCTCCGCTGCCTCCAGCAGCGCCGTGATGTCGGGCGTGGGCCGGTCCTCGATGGCGAGGATGCGGTCACCCGGGACCACCTCCTGCGCCTCGAAGGGCAGCGCACGCAACTCGCCCACTACGGGCTGGTTGGTGCCCACCCCCATGACCATGAAGAAGCCCGCGAACACGAGAATCGACATCGCGAAGTTGAACAGCGGCCCCGCCGCCACCGTGGCGGACCGCGCCCAGAGCGGCGCGCCGTGCATGGTGCGGCGCCGTCGCTCCTCGCTCATGCCCTCCATCGCCTCGCCATCCTTGCCCGAGGCGGCATCGGCATCGCCGAGAAACTTGACATACCCGCCAAGGGGAAGCGCCGCGATCTGCCAGCGCGTGCCGTGCCGGTCGGTGCGGGCGAAAAGCACCGGGCCGAAGCCGATGCTGAACACCTCGGCATGGATGCCCGACCAGCGCCCGACGATGTAATGGCCGTATTCGTGCACAGCCACGATGATCGACAGCGCCACCACGAAGGCCGCGATGGTGAAAAACACGCTCCCGAACGTGGGGATGAGCCCGACAATATCCAAGATGCTACCCCTGTCCTGCGCCGGCCCGGGCGCGGGCGGCCTCGGCTGCAACTACCCGGGCGAGATGGTCCATCGCAAGCACATCATCAAGCCCGGATGGGGCGATTGTGAGCCGCTCTTGTGCCGCAAGCCGGTCGAGTGTCGCCTCGACCACAGCCGCCATATCGGCAAACCCCAGCCCGCCGGCGATGAAATGATCCAGCGCGATCTCCTTGGCGGCGTTGAAGGCCGCGCCGGCAAGCCCGCCGGTGTCCATCACCGCGCGGGCAAGGCGCAGGGCCGGAAAGCGCGCCGGGTCGGGCGCCTCGAAGGTCAACTGGCCCAGCGCGGCCAGATCGAGCCGCGCCACCGGGGTCTCGCGCCGCTCGGGCCAGTTCAGCGCATAGCCGATGGCATGGCGCATGTCGGGCGCCCCCATATGCGCCATCAGCGCGCCGTCGTTGAACCCCACCAGCGCATGCACGATGGATTGTGGATGCACCACAACCTCGATCCGCTCTGGCGACACGCCGAAATATTCCTTTGTTTCAATCAGCTCCAGCGCCTTGTTGAACAGCGTCGCGCTGTCGATCGAGATGCGCTGCCCCATCGACCAGTTGGGATGGGCCATCGCCTCGGCCACCGTGGCGCGCGCCAGCCTGTCGGCCGGCCAGTCGCGGAAGGGCCCGCCGGAGGCGGTGATGACGATCCGCTCCACCGCGGCCATATCCTCGCCCACCAGCGCCTGAAAGACGGCGGAATGTTCGCTGTCCACCGGCAGGATGCGGGCACCGTGGCGCGCGGCCTCAGCCATCAGGAGCGGCCCCGCGGCCACAAGGCTTTCCTTGTTGGCCAGCGCCAGCGTCGCCCCCTGCGCCAGCGCCCGGAACCCGGAGGCGAGCCCCGCCGCGCCGACGATGGCCGACATTACCCAGTCCGCCGGGCGCTCGGCCGCAGCGATCAGCGCTTCGGGCCCGGCCTCGGCCGCCACATCGCTGCCCGCCAGCGCCGCGCGCAGATCGGGCAGGCAGTCGCGATAGGCCGTTATCGCCACATCGGCCTGAAGGTCGCGCGCCGCATCGGCCAGCGCGGCGATGTTGCGCCCGCCGCTAAGCGCCACCACGTCATAGGCCGCGGCCCCGCCCTGCCGGCGCAGCAGATCGAGCGTGTTCTGCCCGATCGAGCCCGTCGCCCCGAAGACCGAGACCCGCCGCCGCGCCGTCATCCCGCAAGCCCCCCGTCGCGGATCAGCCCGCCCATGATCCCCGTCACATCGGCCAGCAGAAAGGCCACCGCCGCGGCGATCATGGCGTCGAACCGGTCGAGCACGCCGCCATGGCCGGGGATCAGGTTGGAGCTGTCCTTGACGCCGGCCCGGCGCTTGAGCGCGCTTTCGGCGATGTCGCCCATCTGCCCGGCCAGCGCGACAGCCACCGACAGCGCGATCAGCCCCGCGCCAGCCTGCAGCGGCGCCATGAAGGCCGCGCCGATCCCCGCCGCCACGGCCCAGCCCGCCACCGTGCCCGACCATGTCTTTTTCGGGCTGATGGCGGGCCAGAACTTCGGGCCCCCGATCAGCCTTCCGGCGAAATAGCCCGCCACGTCCGAGCCGATCACCAGCAGAACCAGCCACAGAACCCAAAGAAGCCCGTAGACCTCGCGCATGGTGATCAGGGCGAAGGCCGCGAACAGGATCAGCGCCAGATAGGCCATGCCCCGCAGCCGCGGCCGCGGCAATGGCCAGCCAAGCGCCGGCACGGCCAAGCCAAGCGCCACCATCGCCGCCACGCCCGGCAGATTGGTCTGAAAGACGAAGACAGCGACGAGGGCGCTGAACCCCGTTGCGGCGGCGGCACCAAAGGCGCCCTCGGGGTCGAGCATCCGCACCAGCTCCCACACCATCAGCCCGGCCAGCGCCGCGATGGTCAGCGCAAAGACCAGCCCGCCGAGCCACAGCGCCCCCGCCCCCAGCGCCAGCATGACGATGGCAGAGCCGATGCGGGGCGCCAGATCGCCCCAGCGGCCGCCGCCGGAAGCCGGCGGGCCCTTGCCCGACCGGCCATTGCCCGGCTGACCTGTGCCGCTCACGGGGCCGCCACCGCCCCGAAACGGCGCTCGCGCCGGGCGAAGCGGTCGAGGATCTCGCCAAGCTCGTCCGAGGTGAAATCGGGCCAGTGCGTGGGGGTGAATTCGAACTCGGCATAGGCCGCCTGCCAAAGAAGGTAATTCGAGACCCGCGTCTCGCCACTGGTGCGGATCACCAGATCGGGGTCGGGCAGATCGTGGGTGTCGAGCCGCCCGGCCAGAACCTCCTCGTCCACCTCCTCGGGGCGCAGATCGCCCCGCGCAACGGCCCGGGCGACCCGGCGCACGGCGCGGGTGATCTCGTTTCGGCCGCCGTAATTGATCGCCACGGTCAGGTGCAGCCGGTCGTTGCCTTCGGTCAGTTTCTCGATGCCCGACATCAGCCGCTGCAGCCGCGGCTCCAGCCGCGTCCGGTCACCGATGAAGCGCAGCCGCACGCCCTCGGCGCGCAGCCGGTCGGCCTCGCGCTGGATGTAGCGGCGAAACAGCGACATCAGCCCCAGCACCTCTTCGGTGGAGCGCTTCCAGTTCTCGGTCGAAAAGGCATAGATCGTCAGATGGGTGATGCCGAGCCGGGGGCAGGCCTGCACGATCTCGCGCACCCTTTCGGCCCCGCGCCGGTGCCCCGCCAGCCGCGGCCAGCCCCGGTTCACAGCCCAGCGCCCGTTACCATCCATGATGATTGCCACATGCAGCGGGAACAGGTTTGTGGTGTCTCGCGGAGCCAAGGCACGGCCCTTTTCTGGCGGAGAATACGGGGAAGGCGGCGGCCGGGGCGTCAGACCTGCATG
Source organism: Paracoccaceae bacterium (assembly GCA_007129775.1). GTDB lineage: Bacteria > Pseudomonadota > Alphaproteobacteria > Rhodobacterales > Rhodobacteraceae > Rhodobaculum. The sequence continues at coordinate 4,533 of SKUV01000194.1, forward strand.
ATCTCCTGCTGCTTTATCTCCAGCAGCTTGTCGACGGCGGCGATCTGGGTCTTGGTCAATTCCTCTATCTCTTCGGACCAGAGCTTCTGCTCGTCCTCCGACATGCCGGCCGCCTTGGCCTTTTTCAGCTGGTCCATCCCGTCGCGGCGCACGTTGCGCACGCTCACGCGGGCCGACTCGGCGTATTGCGCGGCCACCTTTGTCAGTTCGCGGCGGCGTTCCTCGTTCAACTCGGGGATCGGCAGCATGATGATCGTGCCGTTGAGTTGCGGGTTGATGCCGAGCCCCGACTCGCGGATCGCCTTTTCCACCTTGCCGACCATCGCCTTGTCCCAGACGTTGATGGTGACCATGCGCGGCTCGGGCACGTTGATCGTGCCAACCTGATTGAGCGGCGTCATCTGGCCATAGGCCTCCACCATCACCGGGTCGAGCATGGCGCCCGAGGCACGGCCCGTGCGCAGCGACCCGAATTCGGTGCGCAGATTGGCGATCGCCCCTTCCATGCGGCGCTGAAGGTCATCGGTATCGATCTCGATTTCTTCGGACATCTTGCTGCTCAGGCTTTTGTTGTCGGTCTTGTCGCGTTCGGGCCGGCCCGATTCATGCACGCGCCGCGCGCGGCCGGATCGGCCCTGCCGCCTACATACCCCAAGCCGGGCATGGGGACAAAGGGCAATTATTGGGCGCCGGCGCCACGATATCGGCACCAAGACCCGCCGGACAGGATCGGGCCCGATCGGGCGCGGCGCATCACGTCCCGACGCGCGTATACGTCCCCTCGCCCCGCAGAATGCCGCGAAACCCCCCCGGCTCATCCAGGGAAAAGACGATGATCGGCAGGTTGTTGTCGCGCGCCAGCGCGATGGCGCTGGCATCCATCACCTTGAGGTTGCGGCGCAGGACATCGTCATAGCTGATCGCATCGAACCGCTGCGCATCGGGGTTGGTCTTGGGGTCGGTGTCGTAGACCCCATCGACCTTGGTGCCCTTGAAGATCGCCTCGCAGGCCATCTCGTTGGCGCGCAGCGTCGCGGCGGTGTCGGTGGTGAAATAGGGGTTGCCGGTGCCTGCGGCGAAGATCACCACGCGCTTCTTCTCCAGATGCCGCACGGCGCGGCGGCGAATGTAGGGCTCGCAGATCTGGTCCATCGGGATGGCGCTGATCACCCGGGTGAACACCCCCATCCCCTCCAGCGCGGATTGCATGGCCAGCGCGTTCATCACCGTGGCCAGCATGCCCATGTAATCGGCCGTCGTCCGCTCCATCCCCTGGGCCGAGCCCTGCAGGCCGCGAAAGATGTTGCCGCCGCCGATCACCATGCAGATCTCGACGCCCAGTTCATGGACCGATTGCACCTCCTGGGCGATGCGGTTCACGGTGGGCGGGTGCAGCCCGTAGCCCTGATCGCCCATCAAGGCCTCGCCCGAGATCTTCAGAAGAACACGGCGATAGCTGATGCTCTGCACGGGGGTCTGGGCGTCGTTCGACATGAAATTCCTGTGTTTTCCGGCCTTTGCGCCGCGTTTTGCCCGCTGCTGTGGCGGCGCGCCGCCCCGTGGCCTTTCCTTGGGCGGCAAAATGTCGGAAAACGCCCGGCAGTTCAACGTCAAAGCCGCGTCCGGGGGAGTGTCGTGCCGGAGCCTGCCGCGCAGAAAGCCGTCGAGCCGCTGATCGCCCGGATCGCGGCCGCCCCGCCGGCGTCGCCGGTGCTGATCGCGGGGCCCACCGCCTCGGGCAAGTCCGCGCTGGCGCTGCGGGTGGCGCAGGAATGCGGGGGCGCGGTGGTGAATGCCGATGCGATTCAGGTTTATGAACGCTGGCGCGTGCTGTCTGCGCGCCCGGGCCCGCAGGATGTCGCGGCCGCGCCGCATCTGCTTTACGGCCATGTCCCGGCGGATGTGGCCTATTCCGTGGGCCACTGGCTGCTCGATCTGGCGCCGGTGCTGCGCGCCGCGGCGCAGGGCACCGGCCCGCGCCCTGTGATCACCGGCGGCACCGGGCTATATTTCACCGCGCTGACCGAGGGGCTGGCCGAGATCCCGCCGGTGCCGGCCGAGGTGCGCCGGCAGGCCGAGGCGCTGCGCGCGCGGGGCGGGCTCGCCGGGCTGCTGGCGGGGGTGGATGCCGAAACCCGCGCCGGGCTCGATCAGGCCAACCCCGCCCGCGTGCAGCGCGCGTGGGAGGTGCAGCAGGCCACGGGAGAGGGGCTGGCGGCGTGGAAGGCGCGCACCGGTCCGCCGCTGTTGCCCCTGTCGCGATGCACCGCCGTGGCGCTGCGGGTCGATCCGGCGTGGCTGGGCGCGCGAATCGATTCGCGGCTGGAGGCGATGGTGGCCGCCGGCGCGCTGGAGGAAGTGGCGCGCGAGATGCCGACGCTGGGCCGCGGCCTGCCTTCGGAAAAGGCGATCGGCGCGGCGGAATTCGCCGCCCATCTGCGCGGCGAGATCAGCTTGCAAGAGGCCCTCGCCGCCGTCCGGATCGCCACGCGGCGCTATGCCAAACGCCAACGCACATGGCTGCGCAGCCGCATGGGCGGCTGGCAGGTCTTGTCGCTGCCCGGGCCGCACAGTTGATGCGTTGCATCAGGAATGGCGCGTAACCGACAGAACACGCGTGGGCTTTCTTTGCGGATTTCTGCATTTTCCGCTTGGGAAAGCCCGCGCGGGGCGGCTAGGCTCGCCGCAAAACGGGAAGGCTGCCACCCATGACCGTATCCGGAAAGACCTTCGCCGCTGCCGCGGCCTCCAACCCTGTTGCCGCACGCCCGAGGTCCGCGCGCGGGGTCACGATCATCCCCGATCCGGCCTCCGGGCCGCGGCTCGTGCTGATCCCGCGCCTTGCCGCCGGCGGGCGCTGGCGGGTGGAGGCGATGCGCAGCCTGCGCGAACCGCTTCTGCTGTGGTTCACCCAGGGCGCGGGCCGGGTCACCATCGGGGGCACGACGCGGGGCTACGGTGCCCATAACGCGGTGTTCATTCCCGCCGGCACGATGCACGGGTTCGAGATGACGGGCCGTGTTTTCGGCACGGCGATCTTTTTCGGGCGTGACCACGGCCTGCCCCTGCCCGAACAGCCCCATCACCTGCGCGTGCGCGAGACCGCCGCGCAGCAGGAGATCGGCCTGATCCTCGACGCCGCCACCCGCGAACTGGAGGCCGGCCGCCCCGGCGCCGAACGTGCCGCGCGCCATTACCTCGGGCTGCTGGGGGTCTGGCTCGACCGCCAGATCACGCTGGCCGAAGGCGAGAGCCGCCCCGCGCCGGACGCCTCCCGCCGGCTGGCCGAACGCTATGCCCGCCTGCTGGAGCGGAATTTCAACAGCGCCATGGGCGTGGCCGATTTCGCCGCCGCGCTTGGGGTGACACCCACCCATCTGACCCGCGCCTGCAAGGCGGCCTCGGGCCGATCGGCCCATGAGTTGCTGCAGGACCGGGTGCTGTTCGAGGCCCGCCGCCTGCTGGCCGAGACCAACCTGCCGGTCAAGCAGGTGGCCGCGCATCTGGGCTTCGGCTCGGCGGCCTATTTCACCCGCAGCTTTCACGCCCGCACCGGCCAGACCCCTTCGGATTTCCGCCGCAAGCACTGACCCGGGGCCGGTGGCCCCGCGCGGCACCGAACAGGGCCGGGGCTGGCCGGCGCTATCCGCCCCCGAATGGCTGATGCTTGAACACGATCACGAACAGAATCCAGAAAAACAACGTCGTTGACACCACATAGCTGAGGCTGCGCGAGACGAGCACATTCGTCGGCCTGCGCGACAGTTTCACCGCCTTGAACGGCGTCATCGCCATGATGCGGAACTGATAATACCAGCAGATCAGCACCATGAAGCTGGAGGCCACGGTGATGATGAAGGCGATCGTATCGCCCTGCAGGCTGTTGTCGCGACCGACCACCGCAAGCATCACATTGGCCGAGGCGAAGAGGCTCAGAAGCAGCAACTCCGAGACCGAACTCACCTCGGACTTGATGCTGCGCAGCTCGCGCTTGCGCATGGCAAAGCCCAGCGGATCCTGCTTGTAGGCACGCGCGCGGCAAATCTCGTAGATCTCCAGCGCCAGCCGCTTGGTGCGCACATAGCGTTCGTAGAGCCGCGACAGCGCCGAGGTCTGGAAAAGCCCGTAAAACACCGCCGTCGCCTGCACATAAAGATAGTAATTCGCCACTTCGAGCCCGTCGACGAAGACGATGACCGCCCCCGTCCCCAGCATCAGGAA
>SKUV01000115.1 GCA_007129775.1 Paracoccaceae bacterium
GCGCAGCGCGCCAGCGCGGCGCGGGTGGGCGCCTGCAACTCTGCCCGACGCTCTTGCAGGCTGGCGAGCTTGCGCTGTTCGGCGGCGCGGTCGATGGCCACCGGACGCTCGCGCACGACGGGCTCGTTGACCGAGCAGAACTGCACCACATCGCCGGCGACGCAGACCTCCATCCGGGGCCGCACATCGGTTTCGCGCGTCATGGCGAAGCCGCGCGCGATATTGCTCTCGGTCTCGACAATCAGGGCTTCGATCACGCGCAAATCGCGCGTTGCCTCGGCCTCGCATCGGCTGCGCGGGTCGCCGCAGGCGGCAAGCGCGCCACAAAGGGCCAGCGGCAGGATCAGGCGGGCTCGCAGGAACATGAACAAAGGATACCGCCCGGCTGGCAGCTTGCCAATCGCGCATTTGCCGGTTTCCCTTTTCCGTGATTTGGGGTTACTTCGGGCGCGTGATGACTTGTCCGAAAGGCCCGCGATGACAGACCCGTTCGATGACCGCAAAGCCCGCGCCGCAGCCTGGTTCCGCGCCTTGCGCGACCAGATCGTGGCCGCATTCGAGGCGCTGGAGAACAGCCACGATCAGGGGCCGGCCAGTGAGATGGCCCCCGGGCGGTTCGAGCTTCGCGAGACAAGGCGGGCCTCCGAGGATGGCTCGGACGCCGGCGGCGGGCTGATGAGCGTGATGCGTGGCGGGCGGGTGTTCGAGAAGGTGGGCGTCAATGTCTCGGCCGTCCACGGCGCGCTCGCGCCGCGGGCGCAGGCGGCGATGGCGGCGCGCAAGGACATTCCCGGGATGGGCGAGGATCCGCGGTTCTGGGCAAGCGGCATCAGCCTTGTGGCGCATATGCGCAACCCCCATTGCCCGGCGGTTCATATGAACACCCGCATGTTCTGGACCCCCCATGCATGGTGGTTCGGCGGTGGCTCGGATCTGAACCCCTGCCTCGAATATGCCGAGGACACGGCCCATTTCCACGCCACCCAGAAGGCCCATTGCGACCCCCATGGCGCGGCGCTTTATCCGCGCTACAAGGCATGGGCGGACGAATACTTCTTCATCCCCCACCGCAAGCGCGCGCGCGGCGTGGGCGGCATTTTCTACGACGATCATTGCACCGGCGACTGGGAAGCCGATTTCGCCTTCACGCAGGATGTGGGCCGCGCCTTTCTGCCGGCCTTCGTCCCGCTGGTGGAAAAGCGCCGGGTGCAGGGCTGGTCCGAGGCCGACCGCGAGGCGCAACTGGTTCACCGCGGGCTCTATGCCGAATACAATCTCGTCTACGACCGGGGCACGAAATTCGGGCTGGAGACCGGCCATGACGCCGATGCCGTGCTGATGAGCCTGCCGCCGCTGGCGAAATGGATTTGAGCCGCGCCCGGGCCTGCTGAGCGTGGCGATCGGGGGCCTTCCCCTTGCGCGTATGCTCGCAACGGCCCAACTGCTGCCCTCCCGGTGAACGCCGCGAGAGCCTCCCGGGCAGCGGATGGCCACCCTACCGGCCAGCCGCTTTGGCAGGGCTGGGTGCGCTGTGTGAGGTCATCCGGACGCGGCCGGCATAAAGCGCTCATCACAGGCGTTGTGCGCGGCTGACCGCGGCCATCCTCTGCCCTTGCGTCTCGATGACGGCAGGGCCTTGCACAGCCGACCGGGGCTGTGCGCTCCCGCCCGCCCGCTCTTTCAGCGCCCCGCGCCGGCGAGGTTGCGGAAGGGATGGGCGTTCGATGGGCTGAGCGGGTAGAGCATGGCCTGAAGCGAGTGATAGATATCTGGCTTGCCAGTGAACTGGCGTGACTGCGGCGCGCCGTCCGGGCCGATTTCGGGATACCAGCCGCCGCGCTCATGGTCGATGAAATGGGCCTGCGCGAAGGCCCAGAGACGCAGGAACCATTCGGCATCCTGCGGCTGCGGGTCATGCCTGATCAGCGCCGCCAGCGCGCCCAGCCCTTCGGTCACGGGCCACCAGTAGCGATCGGCGCGCAGCACCGCCCCCGCGGGCGTGACGGTATAGGCAAGCCCCCCCTCGGGCAGCCACGAATCGCCGAGCGCGGTCTGCACCAGCCGCCGGGCCCGCGCTGGCGCCTCCGGGTCGCGGCCTTCGCTCAATTCGTGATGCTGCAACAACAGCCGCGCGAATTCGAGCGCATGGCCCGGCGTGATGCCGGCGGGGCGGAACATCGGGTCGCCCTCATAGCCTTCATCGATGCTCCAGTCGACGCGGTAATGCTCGGGGATGCGCCAGCCGTGCTGCGGGGCCATCCGCGCGGTGAAGAAATCGAGGATGCGCCCCGCGCGGTGCAGAAAGACCTCGCGCCCGGTGGCCTCATACGCGGCCATCAGGGCCTCGGCCCCGTGCATGTTGGCGTTCATGCCGCGATATTCAGAGATCGCGGACCAGTCCTGCGCGAATTCCTCGCGCAGAAGCCCGCGCGCCTCGTCCCAGTAATGGCGTTCGATGACATGCTCGATATCGGCCAGCAGTCGCGCCGCGTCGTCATGGCCTGCCACCAGCGCGCTCGACGCGGCCAGCAGCACGAAGACATGGCCATAGGCAAGCTTGCGCGGCTCGGCGATACCGGTCGCAGTCACCGCCCAGAGATAGCCGCCGAAATCCCGATCCCGGTGACGATGCCGGAGCGCGCCCATGCCTGCGTCGATGAGCGCATCGCAATCCGCCGCGCCCCAGACCCGCGCCAGCGCATAGGAATGGATCATCCGCGTGGTGGCGTGCAATTCCTGCGGCTGGCCGGGGATCGGCGCGCCGGCGTGATCGAGCGGGTCGAACCCTCCGGCATCATTCAGCGAGGCCCGGAAAAAGGCGATCTGCGCCGCGGCATCGGCGGCAAAGGCCGCGCGCAGGTCGGGATCGTCGAGCGGCGTGGCGGGCGTGGTCATGCGGCCTCGGCGCTGGCGCGCAGGGCCTCGGCGCGGGTGTGCAATTGCTGCAATTGTGCCTGCAGAGCGGCGGGGCTTTGCAACCCCTCCATCTGCAGCAACATGTCGAGCCGGTGGCGCCAGTCATGGCGCGCGTGCACCTCGGCGAGGTTTCGGCGCGAGGCCGCACGCAGCCGCGCCTCGTCGGCCAGAAGCTCCGCCACCTGCTGCGCCGCAGCCTGCGGGTCGTCGGCGATCTCGATATAGGCGTCGGGCCAGTCGAGCAGCGTTGCGGCCTCGGCCGTGTCGGGGCCGCGCCCGGCGACGACGGTGCCGGCGGCATAGGCCTCGAACCAGCGCGGGCCCACATGGCTGAGCACCTCGCGCCGCGCAGGGTTTGCGTAATTGTGGTCGAAGGCCATAAGCACCCGGCTCTGTCGCAGGATCTGCCAGAACATCGCACGATAGCGGGGCAGGGCTTGCAGGCTGCTGTCGAAAGGGTTGTAGCGCAGGGCCAGATCGTCGCTGCCGGGGTGGTTCAGCCGGTCGCAGATGGCATCCACGATGGCGCCGTGCTGGCGGCCCGGGGCGACCACGGCGATCGGACGGTCGGCGCGGCTGTGGAACGGGCGGGCCTGCACCGGCAGCACATTCGCGGCCATGGGCAGATAGCGGATCGGCACCCCGAGCGCCGTGCCGATGGGCTCGGCCTCGTCCGGGATGCCCAGATAGACGCAATCGAAGCGGCGGAACCGGCCGGGCCAGTTGCCGCTGAGCCAACGCGCGATCTGCCGCATCCGGCGCCCCTGCGCGATCACCGCAGAGCCGTAGCCGCCCAGCACATAGGCGATGCGGCGCCCGGCGTCCGGCAGGCCGCCCTCGGCCTCGATCCGGCGGGTCAGGTCGGCCACGGCACGAAACGAGATGCCGGTCACGATGATCAGGTCATAGCGGGGCGCGAGAGCGCTCTGGTCACCGCCCGGCACCAGCAGATCGGCGCCGGCCGCGTCCAGCACGGCATCCTCGAAATCGAAGGCGTTCACATCCGACAGCAGGCGCGGCGCCGACCGGGAACTGACAATCAGAATTCGCATGGCGCGTCACCCCGCAGATGCGCTGCGGCACGGAAGGGCCCGCCCCTTTGCCGCCGGCAGCGCCAAGCCCCTGCTTAACCCGAAGCGGCGCCGGGGGAAACATCCCGGCGCGCGCCGTCCGCGGCAATCAATACCGTGCTCAGCCCCATGTCGCTGCAGCGCGCGGCGATCTCCGACAGATAGAGCGGGTTCATCACCAGAACCACCTCGGGGCGCAGCGCCAGCAGCGCCTCGGGGGCCGAGATCGCCATGCCGAGGCCCGGCGCCACCTTTCCCGCACGGTGGGGGTTGATATCGACGATGGCGGAGATGCTGTCCTCCACCCCGAGGGTGCGCAGGAACGCCACGCATTTGGAGCCCGAGCCCCAGATCGCCACGCGCTGGCCACGGGCGGCCATCCCGGCGACCCGCGCGCGCCATGCCTCAAGGATGCCGCCGATACGGGCGCGGAAGCGCGCGATATCGGCCAGCGTCTCGGCCGGGTCTTCCTCGATGGCGAAGCGAGTGTCGCGCGACGGATCGAGGCAGGCCTCGATCACCAGATACTGCTCTCCGTATTCGCGGCGCAGGTCGGTCACGGCAAAGCCCGCGCGCCGGACGGCGGCGGCGAGTGAGCCTGCGGTAAAATAGCTGCAATGCTCGTAATAGATATCCTCGAACGCGCCCTCGCGCCACAGACGCGTCGAATCGGGCACCTCGATACACAGAACCGCGCCCGGTGTCGTGGCGGCATGGCGGCGCATCAGCGCCAGCACCCCGGCCACGTCGCGGATATGTTCGAGCGTGTGCCGGCAGCAGAGCAGATCGGCGGGCAGCCCCAGATGCCCGGGGCCGTAATAATCGGGGATGAAACGCATCGTGCCGCGTGTGGGTGGCGTCACCCGCCCCTCCACCGCGCTGGGGTCGATGCCGATGCAATCCGTCGCGCCGGCCTCGCACAGAAGCGCCATGAAATCGCCCTTGGAACAGCCGATCTCCACCGCGCGGCGCCCCTCCAGCCCGTGGCGCGCCACCAGATCGCGGGCAAGCTGGCCGGCGAAGGAATTGAAGGTGGGCGAAAAGCTCTGCTGATCCTCGTAATTCGGGGCATAGGCCGACCATTTCGGATCGAAGGCGGTGTTGGTGACAAAGCCGCAGGCGGGGCAGGCGGCCAGCCGCACGTGCCCGGAGGGAAAGGCGCGGGCCTGCGTGGGGCTGTCCAGCATCAGGCAGGAATGCACCGGCACCGGCCCGACCTCGTAGAAGACGGCGGACAGATCATGCCCGCAACAGGGGCAGGCAGCGGCGGGCGTCGGCGCGTCGGGCGCTGGCCGGGGGGCGGTGGAGATGGTCATCCGGTCTGCCTCCGGTCGTTGCGGGCGATCTCGCGAAATTCCGGGACGGGCACGAGAAAGCGCCCGCCGGCGTCCAGATACTCCGCATTCTCGGTGATGATCTCGTCGGCGAAGTTCCACGCCAGCAGCAGCACCGCATCGGGGCGCCGTTCGGGCAGCGCGGCGGGGGGCAGCACGGGGATGCCGGTGACGGGCATGGCAAGCCCCTGTTTCCAAGGGCTCTTGTCCACGATGAAGGCGATGTCATCCGGGCCGAGGCCGAAATGGTGCAGAAGCGTCGTGGCCTTGGCGGCGGCGCCGTAGCCCGCCACGACCGCCCCTTGCGCGCGCAGCCGCGCCAGGGCGGCGCGGGTCTCGCGGCGTAGCCGTTCGATGCGGGCGGTGAAGTCGCGGTAAAAGCCCGTGCCGGCCACACCGCGCGCCGCCTCGCGCGCCAGCAACCCCTCCAGCCGCGCGCTGCGTCCCGGGGTCCGGCTGATGAAGAGCCGCAGCGAGCCGCCGTGTATCCAGACCCGTTCGGCGTCGTTCAGATGCAGCCCGTGCCGGGCAAAGAGCGGGGCCAGCGCGGTCAGCGACAGATACAGCAGATGTTGGTGATAGATCGTGTCGAACGCCCCCGAATCCACCAGATCGAGCAGCCACGGAGCCTCGATCACGGCCATGCCGTCAGCCTCCAGCATCAAGGCGATGCCGGCCACGAAATCGTTCACATCGGCCACATGGGCCAACACATTGTTGGCCAGAAAGAGCCGCGCGCGCCGCCCCTTCGCGGCGAGCCTGCGGGCGCAATCGGCGGTGAAGAAATCATGGAGCGTCTCGACCCCGCGCTCGCGCGCGACGGCCACGGGGCCATCGGCGGGGTCGATCCCCAGAACCGGGATGCCTGCCTCGTGAAAGACCCGCAGCATGTAGCCGTCGTTGGACGCCGCCTCGACCACGAGATCCCGCGGCCCGAGGCCCAGCCGCGCGATCAGGGCGCGGGCGCTGTCGGCGAAATGGCGCTGCAAAGCCGGCGAGACGGAGGAGAAGTAGGGATACTCCGGCCCGAACAGGACGCGCGGCGCCACCGTCTCGCGGATCTGGCACAGCGCGCAGGCGTTGCAATGCAGAAGCGTGAGGGGGGCCGCGAATTCCTCGGCGCCGTCATCGGGGCGCACCAGGCGGTCGGCGATGGGCGAGCGGCCGAAGGCGATGACCTCGGCCAGATCGTCGCTGCCGCAAGACCGGCAACGCTCGGCCGCAACGAGGGGCGGAAGGGCCGTCATGCCGCAATCTCGGCGCGCCGGCGCAGTTGCAGATCAAGTTCCCCGCGCGCCATGAGCCCGCGGATATGGGCCACGCGCTGGTAGCGCTCGCCCTCGAAATCGGCCACCTTCACGTTGCGGGCGCGGAAGGCATCGCGCAGTTGCGCGATCCCGGCGCGCACGCACCAGCGCGGCTCGAAGCCGATTCCCCGGATCTTGGAGCAATCCACGCGATAGGTGCGCCGGTCGGCGCCCGATCCGGGCGAAAACGTCACCTCCGCTTCGGGTATCATTTCCTGCACGATCAGGGCGAGGTCGCGGATCTGCATGCAATCCTCGTTGCGCCCGACGTTGAAGGCCTGCCGGTGGACCAGTATCCGCTCGGCCTCCAGCGCGCGCAGGAAGGCCTGTGCCATATCCTCGGCATGGACCAGCGGACGCCAAGCCATGCCGTCGGATTTCAACCGCACCTGTCCGGTCGCCACGGCCCATGCCGTCAGGTTGTTGCCCACCAGGTCGAAGCGGATGCGCGGCGACAGGCCGTAGGCGGTGGCGCTGCGCAGGCTGACGGTGGTGAAGCTTGCATCGGCCAGCAGGTCGAGCCCCTCTTCCGAGCGGACCTTGGAGACCGCGTAGGGCGTGTCGGGGTTCAGCGGCGCGCCCTCGTTCAGCCAGACGCCGCTGGTCGCGACCCCGTAGTTGGAGCAGCTTGACGAAAAGATGAACCGCCCCACACCGGCCGCCTTGGCCGAGCGGGCGAGGCGCAGGGTCGCCTCGGTGTTGATCTCGTGGGTCAGGTCCGGGTCGAGATCGCCCAGCGGGTCGTTGGAGAGCCCCGCCAGATGGATGACGGCGTCGAACCCTTCCAGGTCGCCTGGATGCACGTCGCGCACATCGCGCCGGATGCCGGGTGCGGGCACCGGCATGTCGCCGAAGTCGCAGGCCCGGAAGATATCGGAGTCGAGGCCGGTCACCTGATGACCCGCCCGTTCCAGCATCGGGGCGAGAACCGACCCTATGTAGCCGCGATGACCCGTAACGAGGACTTGCATCTGTCGCTCTCCTCCTTGACCCAGGGCGCCCGTCCGGAGGCCCATATCTCTTCAAGCTTCTTCTTGTCGGCGATCGTGTCCATGCATTGCCAGAAACCGGAATGCTGGTAGGCCATCAACTGGCCTTCGCGTGCCAGCCGTTCCAGCGGGGCCTTTTCGAACTGGGTCTGCGGACCGTCGATATAGTCGAAGACCTCGGGTTCCAGCACGAAGAAGGCGCCGTTGATCCAGCCTTCGGCGGCGGCCGGCTTTTCCTCGAAACGCACCACCTGCGCGCCGTCGAGCGTCAGATGCCCGAAGCGGGCAGGCGGGCGCACCGCCGTCATCGTGGCCAGCCGCCCATGGGCGCGGTGAAAGCGCAAAAGTGCGTCCAGATCGATATCCGACACCCCGTCGCCCCATGTCAGCATGAAAGGTTCGCGCCCGATGACATCGGCCAGCGCCTTGATCCGCCCGCCGGTATTGGCATCGGCCCCGGTATCGACGAGATCCACCACCCAGTCGGGCAGATCGGGGCTGCGATGCTCCACGCTGCCGCGGGCCGGCCTGATGCGCAGATCGCCCGACAGCCGGGCCTGATCAACGAACCATCGCTTGATCACCTCGGCCTTGTAGCCCAGCGCGATCACGAAATCGGAATGGCCATAGGCATGATACTGCATCATGATATGCCACAGGATCGGCCGACCCCCGATCTCGACCATCGGTTTGGGCTTGGTGACGGTTTCCTCCGCCAGCCGGGTTCCGTATCCGCCCGCGAGAATGGCAACCTTCATTGGATATCCTCCCGCTTTGACTGGCGCTGGTGGCGAAAAGGCATTGACATCCCGTCTCCCGCACCGGTATTGTTTCCCAAATGTGGCCAATAGCGGCCTCTACAGTCGTGTCCAAACGAATCAATTTCGTGGACATGCTGCGCGCCTTTCCGGATTCTGGCAACTTTTTTCTTGCGGGGCCGGTCGCAGGACGCATAACCGTGTGACATTCAGGTTGCGGCGCAGGGCAGGCCAGGGCGGGCCGAGGGGGGCGAGGGGGGGCCGGGCGTCGGTGCCTCAGGCCACCCGGCGCCCGGCCGACCATGTGCCGCGCACCGCCACCGCGGCGGCCAC